>NZ_JAAVXH010000111.1:0-29482 GCF_012273755.1 Dickeya sp. CFBP 2040 | reverse complement strand
TACTTTTTTAGCGGCCTGTGCTTTCTGGGCAGCAGGTTTTTTGGCTTTTTTGTGTTTTTTGGCAGCCTGAGCTTTCTGAGCCGGAGCGGGTTTCTTCTTAGCTACTTTTTTAGCGGCCTGTGCTTTCTGGGCTGCAGGTTTCTTGGCTTTTTTGTGTTTTTTAGCAGCCTGAGCTTTCTGCTTAGCTTTTTTCTCAACTTTCTTCACCGGTTTTTTGGTGGCGTCAGCGTTGGCGGCATCGGCTTTAGCTGGAGCAGCGGCGGTTGCCGGAGCGGCAGCCGGAGCAGCAGTGGTACCAGCTGCGAAAGCTACAGAGGACAGACCCAGAGCCGCACCTGCGATCATTACTAAAAATTTGTTCATCGTAAATTCCTCATTATCCAGTTTACGTTTCGAACCCCAGTGGGAGCCGATGACTGAAGCATAAGAGAACCTAAGCTAACGATCTGTGAGTGTTTGGTTTCCGCGTGTAACGGATTGTACAAGGTTCGCAGGCAAAGCGTTTGACGAGGGTTTATGTTCGATAATCGGCCAGTGAAACAGGAAACGGGCACCACCCAGCGGGCTGCTGTCTACCTCAATGGTGCCGTTGTAGGCGCGCACGATAGCGTGAACAATCGCCAGCCCCAGGCCGCAGCCGCCACTGCTGTTTTCGATGCCGGCTTCCAGACGGATGAAGGGTTCGAAAATATGTTCGCGGTCTTGCGGCGCAATGCCCGGACCGTCATCTTCCACTTGCAGGCAGGCCGTTTGTTGGTCCAGCGTCAGCCCGATGCGCAGGCGTTGCTGACAGAACCGCAACCCGTTATTGACCAGATTGTTCAGTACCCTTTCCATCAACCGAAGGTCTACATAACCAAAGCCGTTATCGCTCGCTACATCCAGATCGATCTGTTTGTTATCGTGCACCAGTCGGAAATCCTCGACACGCTTTTGCAGCCATAGCGGGAGGTCGATCTCTTCCAGATGCAGCGTCACCTGTGGCCTGTCGAGGCGGGCATAGGTCAGCAGTTCATCGATCAGCGCCTCCAACTGGCCGACATCGCGGTTGATGGCTTCTTGTTCTTCATCGGTCAGATTGTCACTCATTGCCAGCCGGTAGCGCAGTCGAACCAGCGGTGTACGCAGTTCGTGGGCGATATTGTCGATCAACTGTTTTTTACTGTTAATCAATTGGTTGAGGTTATCGGCCATGCGGTTGAATGCCACACCGAGACGAAACAGGCTGGAGGTATTGTCGAAGTGGGTGCGCTCTTCCAGGTGACCATCTCCCAGCCGTTGCGCGGCGCTTTCCAGTTGCAGCATCGCTTTCCAGTGTGGGCGCATCCACAGGAACACCGGCAACGCCAACGACAGACCAATCAATGCCAGAAACAACAGGTTGACCAGCCGTATTTCGTGCAGAAAGAACAGGTAAGGAATGGGACCGACAGCCAGCACATAGTGGCTGCGCGGAATACGCTGGATAAACGTGTACTCATCGTCCAGCGCGACGATTTCCCCCTGAATCAGCCGTTGTTGCGCCTGCGTGCTGAGTCGGTACTTGCTGATGGGTTCAATGTGCAATTTGAACGACAGATTGAGGTCCATCTGGTTGATGGTTTTGTGCCACTCGCGCGGTGGAATGGAGCGTAGCTCGTTACGGATCAGGTACAGTGAGCTTTTCATCAGGTCATCCATTGACTGGCGTCCGGCCCGTTCCGCCGTAACTTTGTACACCAGCCCCACCAGCAAGGTCATCACCAGAAAACTGGCGAACAACAGCAGAAAGAACTGAATGAACAGTTTTTTCATGGCGTGAGCGTCTCCCAGGCGTTAGGGGCGAACAGGTAACCTTTGTTGCGAATGGTTTTGATACGCACCGGTTCCAGTGCGTTGTCGTACAGCTTTTTACGCAGTCGGGAAATCGCAACGTCGATACTGCGATCCATCCCGTCGTAACTGACGCCACGCAATGCCTTAAGCAGCGCTTCACGATCCATGATCTGTCCGGCATGGGTGGCCAGCAGCCACAGCAGGTCGAAATCTGATGTGGAAAGTGGAATATTCTCGTCCGCCAGTGTGACGTCACGGTTAACCGGATCGATGCACAACAGGCCGAAGTGCAGCGATTTATGTACCTGCACTTGCGTTTTTTCCGGCGCGTTTTTCTCTGCCGCTGGCAGCGGCGCAGCGGCGTACTGCCGAAAATGTAATCTCAGGCGGGCCAGTAGCACCGCCGGCGGCGTGGTTTTTAGAATGTAGTCATCGGCGCCCATCTCCAGCGACAGGATATGGTTCATGTCGCTATCGAGCGAGGTGAGCAAAACGATGGGACCGGCGAACCGCGGGCGCAATTCCCGGCAAATCGTCATACCGTCTTTGCCGGGCAACATGATGTCCAGCAACACCAGGTCGGGCTGTTGTTCTTCGATGAATGCCAGCGCGTTGTCACCGCGTGGCTCAATACGTACATCAATATCATGTTTGCCCAGATAGGCTGCGATCAGTTTGCCGACTTCTGGATCATCTTCAACAAAAACAACTTTATACATGACATCCTACTCACAACAGAACGCATATTATGGCTCATGCCGACAGCACGCTGGCAGCATGGGGGGGCTACGATGAAAGCGT
This sequence comes from Dickeya sp. CFBP 2040, assembly GCF_012273755.1. NCBI lineage: Bacteria > Pseudomonadati > Pseudomonadota > Gammaproteobacteria > Enterobacterales > Pectobacteriaceae > Dickeya > Dickeya sp. CFBP 2040. The sequence continues at coordinate 26,866 of NZ_JAAVXH010000111.1, read as the reverse complement.
AGGGTGCGCTGGATCGCATTGCCAGCAGAAAAACCTGTGCTTTTGACTGGCCGCTCTACAATTATGGGAGACACTATACCTTATTAATCCTTTTTACGTTGTAATGGTTGAGATGAAATGGCGTGATGCCAGCGGTTGGTTAACGGAAAGGAGATAACGGATGGAAGAGGCTCACTCTGGGCCTGATGGCTCCTCTGAAAGGATGTGTATTGATTATACTGCGTACCTTGGCGCACTGTGCCGCAAACGCTGGAGTTTCATCGACGCGTTGTATGGCGTCATGCCGATCTTCGGCATGGTCACGAAATCTCCTGAGGTGACCGGGGTCGCCGGCAAGGATAATCTGCTGGAACGGGCGATGCAGGTGCTTTCTACTCAAGCCAGTGATGAAACCAATCTTTCTCGTCTGATTACACTGGCCTGCCAGCAAGGGGTGACGGAGCTGGATATCCAACTGCCGTATGCGTTGTCAGGCGAGCAGTTGCAAATCATAAAGCTGGCTTGCCACGAATATGAACTGGCGTTGAGCCAACATGCGGAGTGTCTTTCAGTGCGATCCGCGGCGTCGATAGCGTCGCCTGAACTGCTTTGCTGAACCGTTGGGTCTGATGGACCGGCCCGCATCATGCGCAAGCCGGTCAGTACTCATCAATTGAGATCATCGTGATTAGGCAGGGTTTCCGCCAGCGCTTGTTCCAGCGTGGCGTAGAAACCCAGCCGGTTGGCTATTGGCGTAACATTGGCTCTGGCCAGTGTTTTCAACGGCTGGAACGGGATATCGGTGATGATCAGCTGTTTTTCCGGCGGCAACAGCGCTACAAAATGGCGCAATGCGTTCAGGCCGCCTGCATCCAGTACCGAGACGGCGTCCCACTGCAGGATGATAGTGGGGTAAGGTCGGGCGCGTTCCATCAGCTCATTGAACAGACGTTCCGCCGCAGCGAAAAACAGTGGGCCGTTAATTCTCAGCACCAGCCGTTGCTCCGCAATGGTGCCCGGCAGCTCGCTCAGTTTGGTCATGCGCGCCACATTGCCCATGAACAGTAATGACGCCAGCACAATTCCTACCGTAATGGCGACAACCATATCGAACAGCACGGTGAGCGCCATACACAACACCAGCACCAGCATGTCGTCTCGCGGTGCGCGGCGCAGAATATCTACCACTTTATGCGCCTCGCTCATGTTCCAGGAGACCAGCAACAACAGTGCAGCCATAGCCGATAGCGGCAGGTAAGAGAGCCAGGGTGCCAGCACCAGCAAAGACAACAGCACCAGCAGGGCATGGATGACTGCGGCGACAGGCGAGGTGGCGCCGGCGCGTACGTTGGCGGCGGATCGGGCAATCGCTGCGGTGGCGGTAATGCCGCCGAAAAACGGCGCCACCATATTGCCGATGCCTTGTCCAATCAGTTCACTGTTGGGATGGTGCTTGCGCCCGGTCATGCCGTCCAGCACCACTGCACACAGCAGCGACTCAATAGCGCCGAGCATCGCCATGGAAAACGCCGCTGGTAACAGTTCGGACAGGCTTTCCCAGCTTAATGTCATGGTGTGGCCGTCCGGCGCAGGAATGTTCCACGGTAGTAAAAACTGCGGCAGAATCGCCGGGATGCCTTGTCCATGACTACCGTCAGCCAGCAGGTAGCTGAAACGCGAGCCGATGGTCGCCACATCAATATGAAACGATGACAGTACCTCCATCACGGCGGTGCCTGCCAGCAACGCGGGGAGATGTCCGGGCAGACGAAAGCCCAGTCTTGGCCAGACAATCAGCACCAACAGGGTGGTCGCGCCGATCAGCGTATCGCCGATGTTCAACGTGGGCATTGCCTGTGCCAGCGCCGCCACTTTCCCGACATAGTGCTCCGGCACGCTAGTCATGGTCAGGCCGAAAAAGTCTTTGACCTGCATGGTGGCGATGGTGATGGCAATACCGGACGTGAAACCGAGCGTCACCGGTAAGGGAATATATTCAATCAGGCGGCCCAGGCGGCCTAGCCCCATCAGCAACAGAAACAGGCCGGAGAGCAGGGTTGCGACCAGCAGACCGGAAAGTCCGAACTGCTGGGACACCGGGTGGAGAATGACCACAAATGCCGCGGTAGGGCCGGAAACACTGTAGCGGGAACCGCCACATAGTGCGATCACCAATCCGGCGACTGCCGAAGTGTAAAGCCCGTACTGCGGCGGGACGCCGCTGGCGATAGCCAGCGCCATGGCCAGCGGGATGGCGATGATCCCGACAGTAATACCGGCGATAACATCATGGATAAAACGCGACAGGGTGTACTTTTCCTGCCAGCAGGCTTCAATCAGCGCGCTGAACGGTCTGATACCATTAATTCGGTGTGATTTCATGGAAAACAAGAACCAGGCAATGAAAAACAGGCGGGTCGATAGCGGCCCGTCACGACCAGGGCATGTGCCGCCTGCGGTGTCTGCTGAAGAAGTGAGCATGAAAAATGCAGCCGCCACGGTAGGACACCGTCCAAAGCCGATACCATACGCCTGTTTTTTGACGCAGATCCAGCGGTAAATCAACGGAAAGGCTTTTTCCAGACAAAACGCAGCAGCCTGCTGCATAAATCGGTGGTATTGCGACGCGGTAGTAGCGCGGCGTGCCGGTAGCACTGAACGACCATACCGGCACGGGCGCTGACACTTACAGCATGATAGTCATCAGATAAGCAACAAACAGCGCCAGATGCGCGCTGCCGTTGAGCACATTGGTGCGGCCAGTAGAAAACGAAATCTGACACAACACCAATACCGATAGCATCACCACAATGTGCGGCATGTCGAGTGCGAAATGTAGCGTCCGGCCAGTGAAGGTGGCGATCAGCGTGACGGCGGGTACGGTCAGCGAAATGGTGGCCAGTACCGACCCGAAGAACAGGTTCATGGCACGTTGTACCTGATTGCGCAGCACGGCGGTGATGGCGCCCAGTCCCTCCGGCGACAGGATCAGCAGTGCCACCAGGAAGCCGGTAAACTGGGCAGGGGCGTTCATCGCCTCCAGCAACCCCTCCAACTGTGGTGAGTCCATCTTGGTGACACCAATGACCGCGACCAGATGGACCAGCAACCAGATAGCGTGCCAGGCTGAACGATGGGCGGAAGGCTTGCCATGGTGCGGATCGCCGTCGTCGCCGTCGTCTTCGTGCTCGTAGACAAACAGATTCTGGTGCGTGCGAGTCTGAATCAACAGGAAGACGCCGTACATCATCGCTGAAATCAACGCGATGATGATGGATTGCGCTACAGAGAAATTGCCTTCCGGCAGTGCGGCAGGGAAGACCAGCACCAGTACCGCCAGCGGGAAGATCGCCATCAGGTATTGCTTGATACCGCCCAGATTAACGTACTGGGTGGCGAACTTGCGGCCCCCCAATAGCAGAGCGAAGCCGACCAGACCGCCACTGACTATCATGATAATTGAGTAGAGGGTATCACGCATTAGCGTCGGCCCGGCGTCGCCGGTCGCCATCAGCGCCGAAATCAGGCTCACTTCCAGAATTACCACCGACAGGCTGAGGATCAACGATCCATACGGTTCGCCCAGCCGGTGAGCCAGCACATCAGCGTGACGCACGACGCTGAAGGCGCTGGCAAGGATGCCCACCAGCGCCAGCAGGTTGATGCCAACCATGGCTGACAGGCTACGGGTATCGCCCCATAATGTCAGTACCAGCAGCGCCAGCAGCGGAAAAATCAACGTATATTCGTGATGACGGGTTTTCACCGCGTCAGGGGATGTGGGCATGGCTGGACCTCCTTCGTGCCATCTAAAAATAATCGTCTCTATAGTGGGTTCATCGTTGGTTCTGAGTGCTCAGCGCTATGTGTCTTAAGCTCGGGGCTGGTGCCTGAAATCCTGTCATGTCACCCGTATGGTTTTTTCACCCGTATGGGTTTTCCTCGCCATTCCGGACGTATCGTCGCTGCATTGTGGTTTACCCCCCACTTGTACCCCAACATCGTAAGGTCTGACGGGATATTTTTATGGTTTTACTTTTATCTTCTTAAATAGGAAAAAATTTTTTATTTATTTACCAAGTAATAACGTATTTTACTTTTTAGATAGTGCTATTTTCAGGGTAACTGAATAATAAATCAGGGATGATAGTTATTTTCTTATGAATGCGAGCGGCAAGGCCGCGCCGATACACGGGAGAAACGCGCAGCCTCTGCCTACAGGGGCATCCAGCCAGGCGATATTTTGCTGTGAGATGAGACATCGCCTGGGCATTTAGCACAATTCTGATAAAGATTAATGATATTTTGCCGTAGAAATAAGCAATACCTGCATTGATTATGGGGTTGCTGATCGGCCAAAATGCCAAAATAAGTAAGGCGTGCGCCGTGTGGTAAGCGTTTTAGTGAGGGCAGTAGGCAGTGTTGACGCGTGACTTTTTACAAAAAGCAGATTGTAAAACTTCGTTTGGCAAAATCGATGAATCGCTGCTGTTGACGCCTCAACAGCGTGAGGCGTCGCTGGCGTGTACGCTGGCATCCCGCCCTGATCAAAGCCCCGTATGGGTATTTGGCTACGGTTCATTGATGTGGAACCCAGTGTTTGATGCTGAAGAGGTTTGCCTGGCTACGCTCAACGGTTGGCATCGCACCTTTTGCTTACGCCTCACCGCTGGCCGCGGCACGCACAGCCAGCCAGGCCGCATGTTGGGGTTGAAACCCGGAGGTGCAACCACTGGCCTGGCCTATCGCTTACCTGAAGCTACCCTACGCGACGAGCTGGAACTGTTATGGAAGCGTGAAATGCTGACCGACTGTTATCGACCGTTATGGTGCGAGCTGCGTTGTCAAAATGGTGAGCCGATTACCGCACTGGTATTTGTCACCAATCCTGAACATCCACTGCTGGAAGCCGATACATGCATACAGAGTATTGCGCCGTTGATTGCCAGCGCCAGTGGGCCATTGGGCACCAACGCCCAATATTTGTTCGCGTTGGAACAGGAGCTGAATCATTACGGTATGGCGGACGAAAGCCTGAGCGCACTGGCGCAGCGGGTGCGCGAACTTCAACAAAACTTATCGGCTGGCTCGGCCCAGACCGCATCCTGATGCTCACCGCGGGGGAAGTCATCTGACAACGCGGATACGCAGACCGAGGCCTGACTGTCTATATCGGTCTGGCGGCAGTAGTGATACCATGACGTGTATCACGACATCGGATTGCCACAATGTTTAATTATCGCAGGATGCGATTATCACGTTATATGAACATCTCAATATAGTATTATATTAATACGGTATTATCATGACATCGGATTGTCATTTCGGTAACAAGGCCACCGTTAATGAGTTCATTTTACCAACAGATATGGGGAACTGCGGCGCGTCCCGGTAAAGTGCTGGGTGGTGTTGTTTCATTGTGCCTGACGCTGTTGGGCCTGCTGTTTTTTACCTTTCTGCTAACCCATCTGGCATCGGTCGATCAGGTTTTTCCTGTAACAGCTCGATATGCCGGTGACACGATCTCTGGTCAGATAAGTCAACCACTGGGGCTTAGTCAGCCATTGTGGCGGCAATTCTGGAATTATCTCTTCGCGCTGATGCAGGGTGATTTAGGCGTGTCGCGTACGACGTCGCAGCCGGTGCTGGACGATTTACTGCGTACCTTTCCGGCCACCTTTGAGCTGGCGACCAGTGCGATTGTGCTCGGTTTTTTCGGCGGTATCACGCTGGCGTTGCTGTCGGCGCTAAAGCCCGGCGGCGTGCTGGATTATCTGGTGCGATGTGTGGCATTGCTGGGGTACTCAGTACCGGTGTTCTGGATTAGCCTGCTGGGCTTGTTACTGTTTTACGCGGTGTTGCACTGGTCTGCGGGGCCGGGGCGGCTCGATGATATTTATCAGTACCCGGCGGAGTTACCGAGCAGTCTCACACTATTTAACAGTTGGAACCTTAACAGTTGGAACCATCGTCTGGCGATGTTCCGCAATGCACTGGCGCACCTGTGGCTTCCTGCCAGCGTGCTGGGTTTTGTGTCGATGTCCAGCATTGCCCGTATGCTGCGTACTGCTATTCTGGAAGAGTGTGGTAAAGAGTATGTCACGCTGGCCCACGCCATGGGCGCCAGCCCGCTACGGATACTGCTGTTTCATATTTTGCCGAATATTCGAATGGTAATGGTGACGGTGTTGATGCTGTCTTATGCCAGTTTGCTGGAAGGCGCGATCCTGGTCGAAACGATATTTTCCTGGCCTGGAGTGGGGCGTTATCTGACGGCGGCGCTGTTTTCCGCGGACATTCCAGCGGTATTGGGCGCAACGCTGTTGATTGGGGTTTGCTTCATTGTGCTGAATGCGCTGGCTGATGTGCTGATTTTTTTACTGGACCCCCGTACACGATGAAGTGGATGTCAACATTTCATACTAACCGTCAGCTGGTGCGGCGGACCATCGTGTTGAACGGTATCGTAGCGCTGAACGGTATCAATATCTGCATAGTGATTTTGAGCCTGTTGACGCTGATTGCGCTTTTCGCTCCCTGGCTGGCGCCGTTTGATCCCTATACGCAAAATATGATGGAGCGCTTACAGCCTCCTGGCCCGGACCATTGGTTGGGAACAGACGGTTTTGGTCGTGACCTGTTATCAAGAGTGATTTATGGTACCCGACCCGCGTTGATGATGGTGGCGTTGATACTTGTCATCACCATACCTATCGGCCTGTTGGTCGGTGTGGGGTCCGGTTATCTGGGTGGCTGGGTCGATCAATTACTGATGCGGTTTACGGACATCATACTGGCATTGCCGGGGTTGGTGATTGCGTTGGCGCTGGTAGCCGTGCTGGGACCAGAATTGTTGCATGGTGCACTGGCTCTGGCGTTGACGGCATGGCCGCAGTTTGCGCGTCAGGCGCGGACTGAGACTATGGCGCTGCGTAACAGCGAGTTTCTGGCTGCTGCCCGGATGCAGGGCATCAACGGGTGGCGATTGATGTACGGTCATGTGCTGCCATTGTGTCTGCCCGGCGTGCTGGCGCGGGCCGCCATGACGCCGGGAAATATGATTCTGGCGGCTGCCGGTCTGGGTTTTCTTGGATTTGGGGCGCCGCCGCCGATGGCAGAATGGGGCGCGATGGTAGCGGAAGGAAGCAACGTGATGTTGGAACAGTGGTGGGTTGCCACTATGCCGGGATTAGCTATTTTCCTCACCAGTCTGACCTTTAATCTGTTAGGCAACGTATTGCGCGACAGACTGGACCCTCGTTATGACAAACACTGAACCCTGGCTGCTTGATGTCAAAAATTTGTCGATCCGACGCCATCACGGTAACTCACAGACGCTGGTGCAGCCGCTATCATTCAGTATGCGACGTGAACGGGTGGCGCTGGTGGGAGAATCAGGGTCGGGAAAGTCGTTGGTGGCCTGGGCGTTGATGGGGTTATTGCCGCATGAGTGCCGGATGCAGGCTGAACGACTGGAACTGGCCGGGCAAGATTTGCTGCAGTTAAGTCCACGGCAGTGGCGACAGTGGCGTGGCTGGCGTATAGCGATGGTCATGCAGGGGCCGAAGCACGCGCTTAACCCCATGCGCACTATCGGTTGGCAAATAGAGGAACCGCTGCGGCTGCATACACAGTTTTCGCGCCGTGAACGACAAGAACGAGTGCTGGAGAGCCTTAATGCGGTCGGTCTGGCGGATGCTGGCGGGGTGCTGGCATGTTATCCCCACCAGATTTCCGGCGGTATGGCGCAGCGGGTCATGCTGGCTATGGCAATGATTACCCGTCCCGATCTGTTGATTATTGACGAGCGTACCTTTGCGCTGGATCAGGAAGCTCGTGTACAGGTGCTGTCGCTGCTTGACCATTTGCTGACCGAGCATCATATGGGGTTACTGCTGATTAGTCATGATTTGCCGTTAGTGGTACACCATTGCGCCCGCATCCTGGTAATGCGCCAGGGAAATGTGGTGGATGCCCTGACTGCGTCGCAACTGCCGGATGCGACGCATCCATACACCAGGGCGTTATGGCAATCCCGGCCAGGTAAGCATACTCATGGACAGATCCTGCCGATAACGCCGGACGAACCAGAGGCGCGGTGTGATGCATGAGTCCATGGCGGTTGTCTTGCAGCAGGTGAGTGTGGCGCATTGGCAAGGATGTCAGCGTCATGACGTTGTGCATCAAGCCAGTTTTAACGTAGTGACTGGGGAGTGCTTCGGTCTGGCCGGACCGTCCGGTAGCGGAAAGTCCTCATTGTTATGGATGCTGGCAGGGTTGAATCCACATTGGTCGGGGACGATGACGCTACTTGAACAGTCCGTGTTGCCGGGCCAGTCGTTCGGGCAGACGTTACGCCGACAGGTACAGATGGTGTTTCAGGACCCTTACGCCTCGTTGCATCCGCGTCGCAACCTGCGTAAAACGTTGGGTGACCCTTTGCGGCTGATGGGACTCACGGACATTGATGAGCGGTTGGCGCAGGGGGCCGGACAGGTTGGCTTGCCTGACTACCTGCTGGATAGCTATCCGCATCAACTATCGGGTGGGCAACGTCAGCAGACGGCGCTATTACGTGCGTTGTTGCTGCGTCCGCGCTTATTGTTGCTGGATGAAGCCACATCAGCGCTGGATTCGGTGGGGCAGGCGCGCATCCTCAATTTGCTAAACCGCAGGCGGGAAGAGGACGATCTGACCATTATCATCATCAGCCATGATTGCAATGTGATGGAACATATGTGTGACCGCATGGTGTGGATACAGGACGGCAGGCTGCAACCACGTTGAGTGAAATGGTAGGTGTTACTATGTAGCTATGTGGCGGCGCAAGCGGATTTCCGGCAAACCGATGTTGAGCTGATGCGTTGATAGTGAGGAAGAGATGATGAAGGCATGGTGTGCCATTCTGTTGACGCTAATCTTGATGGTCAGCCCACCGGCGAGTGCGTCTACACCAGATGATACGTTAGTGGTGGCGGTTTCTCTGAATGGCATTATCAGTTTTGACCCGGCGGAAAGTTTTGAAACCGTCAGCAACAGTAGTCTTACCTCGCTTTATCAAGGGTTGGTGGCGATTGATCGCACTCAGCCGACCCAACTGAACCCCGATCTGGCGCTCAGCTGGCGCGAAGGCCAGGATGGAAAAAGCCTGATCTTTACTCTCGACCCCGATGCAGTGTTCGCCTCCGGCAACCCGGTACTGGCTGACGATGTCATTTATTCGTTGACCCGATCAGTAAAACTTAACAAAACACCTGTGTTTATCTTGAACGAACTGGGATGGAGGCCCGGTAATATCGATACGCAATTTCGGGAAATCGACGATCATACGCTGGAGATTCGCTGGACCAGTGATATTGGCAGCGAACTGGCATTGCGCTTGTTATCGGCGAGCGTCGCACTGATTGTTGACGGCAAGGTAGTGGAAAAACACAGCGAGCATGGCGATTTTGGCAATAAATGGCTGAAGAGCCATTCGGCGGGTAGCGGCAGCTATCGCATTCGCCATTATCTGCCTCAGCAGGCGCTGTTGCTGGAGAGTAACCCATACACGCGTCGCCCCCCTGCACTGGCGCAGGTGATATTGAAAGATGTCTCCGACCCTAGTGTACGCCGCTTGTTGTTGTTACAGGGCGATGTTGATGTGGCCTACGATCTGGGTGCGGATCAATTCAGTGCGCTGGAACATCAACCGGGTGTCACTGTGAGCATGACGCCTGGATTTAAGATTTACTATCTGGGCTTTAATACTCGCAGTAACACCGCTCCCTTCCTGAGTCAGTCCGCCTTTTGGCAGGCGGCACGCTGGCTAGTCGATTATCATAGTATTGCCCATCGGTTGCTGAAGGATCAGTTCTGGGGGCATCAGAATTTCCTGCCGTGGGGGTTTGACGGCGCGTCGCAAGAAGAGCCGTTCCGGCTTGATGTGGAGAAAGCCAGACGTTTGCTGCGTGACGGCGGGATAGCGCCGGGCAGCCGGTTTACGCTGTTGGTAACCAATCAACCGCCTTATATTGAGGTGGCGCAGGCGCTGCAGGACAGTTTTTCCCGTGCCGATATTCGTATAGATGTGCAGGCAGTGACGGAGAGTGAACTCTGGATGCGTATGCGTAGTGGCCGTTTCCAGGCGGTCTTCACCTATTGGGGACCGGATTATATCGACCCTAACAGTAATGCCAGTGCATTTACCTTTAACCCTCCGGGTGGGCCGGGTACGCTGGTCAGCCGATTAGGCTGGGTCATCCCTGAGTTGAGTTTGTTGACCAAAGCGGCGGCTGTGCAGTGCGAGTCACAAATGCGACGCAACATCTATCTGCGATTGCAGCAGGCTGTCAGGGAGGATTCGCCGTTTGTAGTGATGTTGCAGGGAAAACGGCTGGTGGCGGTGCGTAATACGCTGGTGAATGTCCGCCAGAGCATCGCCAATTCCATGCTTTACTTTGATGAGATCAGCAAGGTGAAAACGCTCACATCACCATGAGCGGTACGCAATCCGCCGCACGGTTTGACGAGCCAACGCCAGGGACCTGGTCAGCAGGCCGCCACTGCTTTTTCACTCGATGTCATTCGTTCAATCAATGTGCGTTCTTTTAATCAACGCACATTTTTTCAATCACGGTATTTTTTTTCAATCAGCGCATTAGTGCTGACCGCTCCGGCAATACACAGCGCCATCGGCACAAAAAAATCGTTGTTGATGCGGGTCAGTTCAATGATCAACACCAGACTGGTGATCGGCATTTTCATTGAGGTTGCCAAAAACGCTGCTGCGCCAATGACGGCGTAAGCGCCCGGCTGGTTGTGTGGGAAGAACCACGACCAGATGCCGCCCAACGCTATCGCCAGCAATGCACCGTTGGCCAGACCGGGGGTCAGCAAGCCGCCCTGAGCGCCAGCGCGCAGGCTACTCCATTGCACCAACACCTTGCATCCTAATAGCAACAACGCCATGGATACCGACAACTGGTTGGTGAAACTCAGTTCTGCCGGGCCTTTGCCGTTACCCGCCAGTTGCGGCAGGATGATGACCAGCAAACCCAGCAATGCGAAGTTGAGCAGGTTGGTAATGATGAGACGGGCGTTTTGTGGTGAGTGTTGGCGGGCATGACGGGTGAGGCGGACGAACAGCCAGGCGACTCCCCCGAAGAGTGGCCCGGTGAGCAGCGCCCATACGGTCAGGTTGCCGGAGACATCCAGCGGCAGGCTGAGGTGGTATTGATATTCATCGCCCAGACCGATGCGCGCCACCAGCGCCGCCAGCGAGCAGGTCAACAGCGCCGCCAAACTGGTTTTGATGTGAACTCGCGCCAGCAAGACTTCAACCACAAACAGCGCGCCGCCAAGCGGTACGTTATAGACTGCCGCCAGTCCACCCCCGGCGCCACACGCTATCAACAGCCGGGTATCCTCCGGGGTCATGCGCAACGCATGGCAGAGATGGGTGGCAGCCAATGCTCCCAGCTCTCGCGGTGCGACTTCTCGTCCCAGCGGCGACCCAAGCGCGACGGTAGTAATTTGTAGCAGAACGTGGATTATCGTCTCTTTTACCGGCATATCTGGCTTTTCTGCCTGTAATGCCGCGGTAATGCTCACCAGACGACGACCATAGCGATAGAGCGCATACCACCCCAGTCCTGCTACCAGACCACAGAGTAGCAACACAATAACGCGTCGGATGGGTTCTGCTGCCGAGACGCCTTGTAAAAAACTTTCTTCGCTAATGATATGGTCCAAACTATAACCATAGGCCAGATGTTGAATGGCATGGAGCAACAGCGCCAGCAACAGACCACCGATGCCGGCGAGTATGCCGGTTGACAGTAGCGCAACGATGAAACGAATACGCTGGGACATTATTTCGGACATACACACCCACATCGAACACAGAGAACCGCATTGCTGCACATTAACTTCTCACCGTACATTGTAATTGTTGCCTATTTTGCGTGTTGCATATTGTACTGAATCTATCTCAACCGCAGGTATCTGGGCCGCAATGCATCGATCAGGCAAATACATCGAATCGACAGGAGACGGCAACATGACGAGCGACCAACAACCGCCAACCTATCAGCGCATTACAGGCGCTGACTGGCGTCATATTTTTGTCGTGGGCGATATACACGGGTGCTATCAGCAACTGATGGTAACGCTGGAACAGGCTGGGTTTGATACCGACCGAGATCTGCTGGTATCCGTAGGCGACATCATTGACCGCGGGGACGAAAATCTCGCTTGTCTTGATTTGTTGCAGCAGCGCTGGTTTTGTGCGGTACGCGGCAATCATGAGCAAATGGCGTTGGACGCACTTAACGATACCGGGCGCATCGCCCTGTGGCGAGCCAATGGCGGCGACTGGTTTTTCCGGTTGACTGGCGAGCGTCAGGCATTGGCACGGCAGTTGCTGGCTCAGGCGGCACAGTTGCCCTATGTCATCGAGATTGAGACTGTGACCGGCAAACGCACCGTGGTGGCTCATGCCGATTACCCGGCGGAACGCTATCAGTATGGTCAGCCGCTATCCTGGACACAGGTGTTATGGAGCCGACAGCGTGTCAGCCGGGCGATGGCGGGTATCGGCGGACCAATTATCGGTGCAGACCGTTTTCTGTTCGGGCATACACCATTGCGTCAGATCCTGAGATGCTGGAATGTGCAGTATATCGATACCGGCGCTGTATTTGGCGGTGAATTGACGCTATGCCGAATTCAGGATGGTATTAGCCCATAACGACAGATTATTACCGGGAAAAATTCACACTGTTTGACTTATCTCCTGCGGATTGAAGAAAGCGATCTATGATTAATACTTCGGGTTCTGAATTCGAATCTGGCATTTTATGAACGAGGATAGCGTCGTGAAAAAGTATTTTTTCCAATTATTATGTATGTCATGTTTTTTATTTACCGCCACGGTGGGCGCAAAAAATACTCGGTTGAATGATAATCAGGTCAGGCAAATCATGATTGAAGAATCGATAGCCGATTATTCGGGAAATTGTGCCTGCCCATATAGTTCGGACAAAAATGGCAGGCGCTGTGGCGGACGTAGCGCCTGGAGTCGTAAAGGCGGTGCCGCGCCGCTTTGTTATAAAGATGATATTACGAAAGAGCAGGTGGTGCGCTGGCGTGAAGCAAATAAAGAGCGTGCGAAGTAATACTCACCATAGTCAGACACCCGAAAATAGAAATTAATGCCCGAAGTAGCAAGAGTGGCAATAGAAGTAGCAATAATAGTTGAAATAATGTGATTATCTCACGCCCTGATGATGACCTCATCAGGGCGTGTTACTGACGGTAACCGGATTATCGGAATACGTGTAATGCTTGTTCCAGCCGATGTGCTTGTTGCCTGAGCTGGTCTGATGCCTGTGCACAGGCGCTTACCTGGGATGCATTTTGTTGGGTAATCTGTTCCAGTTCTTCTACTGCCCGGCCTATTTCAGACAGCCCGACGGTTTGCTCTTTGGTTGAATCGGCAATATGCGAAATCAACTCACTGACGCTATTTACCCTGGCCACGATGTTCTGTGTGCTGTCGCCCGCATCCCTGACGTGGGTTGACCCATAACGAACCTGCGCCACGCTGGACTCGATCAACTGCTTGATCTCATTGGCGGCGCTGGCGCTACGTTGTGCCAGACTACGGACTTCACCAGCCACAACGGCAAATCCTTTCCCTTGTTCGCCGGCGCGTGCGGCTTCTACCGCCGCGTTCAGGGCCAGTATGTTGGTTTGAAACGCGATGTTATCGATGATCGAGGTAATACCGGCGATTTTCTCCGAACTGGCGACAATACTGTCCATGGTTTTTTCCATTTCGCCAATTACCCGACCACCGCTGATGGCGGCATCACAGGCGGTTTCAGCCTGCTGGCTGGCTTCTCTGGTGGTGGTGGTGTTGGTTTGTACGGTGGTATTGATTTCGTTCATGGCGGCGGCGGTCTGCTGCACATTCGCGGCGGTGCGTTCGGCATGGTCGCTCATGTCTTCACTGCCGTGGGCCAGGTCGTCGCTGGCGGAGCGGATATTCAGCACCTGCATACTGATGTCATCCACCAGCCAGCGAAACATTAGCCCCAACTGCCCGATAGCGCGCTGGATAGTGCCAATCTCATCGGCGCGATTGCCATAATCAATAGTGTTGACGTTGCCGGTAGCGATATCTAACGCTTGCCGTTTGACCATTTCGACCGGGGCGATTAACTGCCATTCCAGTAAACCATCCAGCAGTAGCATCATGCCGGTCATAAACGCACTGGTGCTATAAAAACCGGTGTCAAAACTGCCATGAATCGCCCAGAACACGATATAACTGATTAACGCCGCCAGCGCGATAAGCCCCCGTAGTCGCCAGCGCATGGAGATAAAATTCAGGCGTGAAAAGAGTCCGGTCAGGCCGGTGCGAAACAGCACCCCTTTTTCTAACTTAAGATTGTTACCCTGAGCGCTTTGCATCGTCTGATAGAGTTTTTCCGCTGCATCCACTTCCTGACGCGAAGGTTGGGTTCGTACCGACATATAACCGGTCGTGCGGCCATGGCGCACAATCGGCACGGCATTGGCCCGTACCCAGTAGTGATCGCCGTTCTTGCGCCTGTTCTTAACCAGCGCTGTCCAGGGCTCCTGTTGCTCTAGTGTTTGCCACATGTCACGGAAGGCTTCAGCCGGTACATCCGGATGGCGAACAATATTATGTGGTTGCCCATCAATTTCGTCAGGATCGAAACCACTGACCTGAATAAAGGCGTCGTTAGCATAAACAATATGACCGTCTACGTCGGTGACCGACATGAGTGTGGCATCCTTATCAAAAACGTATTCCCTTTGTGTGACTGGCTGGTTGTTGCGCATTTCAGGTCCTCTTGAAAATTATTCTTAATCTGGACTTCAGGGTATGCTGTATTAAAAAGACATATGCCTGTCATACTTTAGGTTGCAGGTGTGCTTTTATTATTGGTTCTCTCCAGTTTTGCTGCTTTAGCGCCGATGTAAACCGCGTTCAACGCTATTTTTCTGCCATTCAAATTATTTTGGCTATAACGAATTATGGGTTAATAACCATTTTTTCTGACAAAGGATAAATGGAAGATAAAACGTATCTTTAATGCAAAACGTTTTTATTTACATGGCGGTTAACTCCCTGTCTGTCAATGTGGCTGGGAACAATGCATGAGATTTTTTTTTACTTTATCGTAACGCCTTGGGGAACTCTGGCGATATATATCCATGACCCTGATATGAAAAATCAGGGAATCCGGCCACTAACGGCTTGGTTCATTAAAGGATAGCGGAGACATGTATGCTGTTTGACCCGATATCATTTTAAATTTAGCACTTGTCTGGAAAATTTCATTTTTTGAAGAAAGTAATGATGTGCTATCTCAATAGAGGATGCGCTATCTCAATAGCGTAATGATAAATAAAACGGGTAATGGCGGCGGTATTGTTTTTGGCATCAAAGAAAAGCGGCGCGCATCACTTATTTGGGTACGTGGTGATATAACCGCAATTCTTGCCGTGGTTCAGCTTGCGACTTTGCTGTGATTCGATTTTGCTGAGTTATGGCATCAATAAGTGGCGTCGTTTGTCCTGATACATGGCGGCATCGGCCTGACGGATCAGTTCATTGGCGTTAAGCGGGGCGTCTTGCGGTAAAATGGCACGTCCTATGCTGGCGGATAACGTAATGGTTTGATGACGGATAGTGATCGGTCTTTCGATCTTCGCTTTCAGTTTTTGGGTGATAGCGTGAATTTCGTTGGTCAGATTACGTTGCTCATGGATAACCATCAGAAATTCATCGCCCGACAGACGGCCAATGAAATCGTAAGACCGGGTGTTCTGGCGCAGCAGACGGGCGAAGGTTTTGATGACGCGATCACCAAAATCATGCCCGAACTGGTCGTTATAGTATTTGAAATTGTTGATATCGAAAAACAACAACGCCAGCGCGCCGCGCCGTTTTTTACCCGACAAACGACCCAGATAGCTGATGACTGCTCGCCGGTTGGGCAAGCCAGTCAGATGATCGTGATTGGCTTCAAACGTCAATTGATCACGGAGTACCGTCAGGTGGGTGATATCGGTGGAGAGAATATAGGTGCCGAGTTCCGGCGACTCGGCTGGCGCCAACTCAGTGTGCAAGGTGACGCGTTGACCATCAGGCATGTCCAGCACATGCTCCAGGGACATGGGATGTTGTTTCTGGCGAGATTCCTCCAGTTGAGGCAACAGTAGCGTCAGTACCTGCGGGCGGAATATCTCGTGGATATTGCGCTGGTATGGGGCGCCATGCTCAAGGCCGATTAGCTTGCGCAGGTGGCGGTTGGCGAAAACCAGTACGTTGTCCGGGCTGATGCAGGCAATCATCGCCGGAATATGGTCGGTAATATCCTGAATAAATTGATGGCTCTGACGCAGTTCGGCGGTGCGCTGTTCCACCCGATTTTCCAGTTCCAGACTCAGCTCGCGCAATGCCAGTTCAGATGCTTTCTGATCACTGAGATCGGTCAGCGCCAGCAACAGACCGAACTTGCTGCCGTCCGGATTGCAGAGCACTGAAATAGACACCTGCGCCCACAGCTCGCGCCCATCTGAACGAATATAACGGTGTTGTTGCGTGCTCTCCCGCACGTCGCTGTCCATCAGCAGGTCGTGGTTGCTCATTAATGCAGGTAAGTCTTCCGGGTGGACGACGTTGTCCAGCGGCAGCGTCAGTAACGTTGCTTCGTCGTAGCCGAGCATGTCGCAAAGCGCATGATTACATTTGAGTGGTCGCTTGTCCGGCGCTACCAGTGCCAGACCAATAGCGGCGCTGGAAAATATCTGCTGGTTGATGTAATCCGCCAGATACAGCTTCTCCTGAGCGATGGTTTCGCGTGCCTGCATTTCCACTTTATGCAGCACGGTTTGTACAATACAGGCCAGATCACTCAGTTGTTGTAGTTCATCGTCGCTAAATGTACGTGGTTGGTGGTGGTACAGGCACAGCGCGCCAATCGGCGTGCCGAGCGAGGAAAGCAGCGGATAACTGGCGTGAAAACGGATCGGATCATCGCCGGTAACCAGTGGATTAGTTGCGAAGCGTTGATCCAGCAAGGTATCGGGAACAATCAGTGGCGCGTTGGCGTTCACGGTATGAGCACAGAAGGAAAATTCGATAGCCAGTTCCTGACGGGGAAAATTGGCTTTCGACAGAAACCATTGTCGTTCACTGTTTACCAGTGAGATCACCACGCTCTGAACCTGAAAAAAAGTCCGGGTGATGCGTGCCAGGCGCGGTAGCTCTTCGCTGGGCTGAGTGTCAAAAATATTCAGCATACGTGCGAGGATATCTTGTTGTTCTTCACTGCAACGATGGCATGGGGACGTCATGACGAAACCTTATAGAACCTGTTGATAGTGGCTGGCAGCTCCATAAAAGAGAAGCGCTAAGCTGATGTCGCCGTCCCACAATTGGCTTGAACATCTTTCCGGTGTGATTCAAGAGTAGTTATCGGTAGGTGACACACCGCAGCGCGGCTTTTTTAAGTGAAATGTGCGATATGTCACCCTTTGAGAGGCACTTCCTGCGTGTTTTATTTCAGCCGGATCTGGAACCGGTCATCACCACGGCGGCACGCAGCAAATCCCCAGACGTTTACTCAGGTAAGTGACTGGGGGGAGTGAGAAAAGCCAACACAGCGGCAACTTGACGTATGACGGGTATAGACGCATTCGCCGTGGATATAGGTCGCACGGATGTTTCGGTCGTCGCCTTGCATCATCAAGGCGAACAGCCGGGAGTCCAGCGAGGTGGACTGTTGCTGGCGTAATTGTTGCAGTGGAGTGGCGGCCCAGTCCAACACGATGAAATCAGCGTCTTTACCCGGCAGGAAGTTCCCCAGCCGGTCATCCAGCGACAGTGCGGCGGCTCCGCCCAGCGTCGCCTGATACAACCCTTCGCGCGCCGAGAGTTTTTCCCCCTGCAATTGCTGTACTTTGTAACCGTCGCTGAGTGTTTGCAGCAATGACAGGCTGGTGCCGGCACCGACATCGGTTCCCATGCCAATGCGAATCCCCGCGGCTTTTAGTGGATGCAGTCTGAACAGACCGCTGCCTAAAAACAGGTTTGAACTGGGGCAAAACGCCACGGCGGATTGGCTTTGCGCCAGCGTATGGATTTCATCCGGTTGCAGGTGAATGGCATGGGCAAACACGGAACGACGCCCGGTCAGCCCATGGTGATGGTAAACGTCAAGATAGTGTTGCTGTTCAGGAAACAGTGATTTAACCCAGGCGATTTCGTCCGGATTTTCGCAGAGGTGGGTATGCAGATACACATCCGGATACTCCTGCAATAATCGACCCGCCAGCGCCAGTTGCTCTGGGGTGGAAGTCGGTGCAAAGCGCGGCGTGACCGCATAGCGCAATCGTCCGCGGCGATGCCATTTTTCAATCAGCGCCTTGCTCTCGTCATAGCTTTGCTGCGCGGTATCGCACAGGTCATCCGGCGCATGGCGGTCCATCATCACCTTGCCGGCAATCAGGCACATGTTTTTGGCTTCAGCGGCGCTGAACAGCGCATCAACCGATTGCGGGTGCACGGTGGCGAATACCAGCGCGCTGGTGGTGCCGTGTCGCAGTAATTCCTGAATGAAGAATTTGGCTCGATTTTCGGCGTAATCTTTATCGGCGAACTTGCGCTCGGTGGGAAAGGTGTAGGTATTAAGCCAGGACAATAACTGCTCGCCGTAACAGGCAATCATTTCGGTTTGTGGGAAATGGATATGGGTGTCGATCAATCCCGGCATCAGCAACTGGCCGCGGTAGTCAATCACCGTCATTGCCCGGCGATCAGCGTCGGTAAGGCTGTCATACGGCACTGCGCCTTGAATGCGTCCGTCGCGCACCAGCAGCAAGCCATCCTCAATAAAACGGGTGGCCTGCGGGTTATGCAATGGGTCGGCGACAAAGTGCAACAGACTGGCGCGGTAAGCCTGAATGGTTTCCATCATGCGAGTTCTCCCTGCTGAGGAACAGGAAAACAGCGTGCATTTACGTGACGTTTTTCCTGCCCTCGTGTTGTTCAAAACGGTGTTAGCGTCTGATTTTTGACGGTGAAGGGGGGGGGAAGGGCACCATCGTCACGGCAGGATTCATCCCTTGCGGCGGCGGCCCGTCAGGCGGGTATCGTCGTGGCAAGTGACTGAAAATCAGCAAAAGCCATTCGATACTAAAAGCCGACGGCGGTCAGCGTCAATAATACGTTTTTCTGATAGCGAGATAATGGAAGTAATAAAAACACATGGTGTGTATTGATTATAAAAAAACCCGCCGGGTGGCGGGGAAAGACGGTCAGAAAAGTTAAGGAAACACGGAGTAGGAGAGAAATTATTACTTACTTTCGCCTTCGACCGGCTCAGTCTTACCTGGCACCATGATGGAGCGGGTAATCGCTTCCATGGTAACGAAGGTGTGACCACAGTTTACGTTAGTGCACTGGTGGTAACGCTCCTTGGTATTTTCAGACAGGTAGCGACTGGAACGGGCATGAGCGGAATGACGGCAAAGCGGACAATGCATCATGTTGAAATCACCTTATGTGTACGAGTTAGTTAAACATCTTACACACATGGTACGTCACATAATTCGAATTTGCAAACTATAAATTCGAAAAGTGGTTTATCGTGTGGCGTTTGCGCTATCGACAACGCTATAGCTTATGTCGTAGGCGACATCCAGCATCGATACTTCCAGCTCAATGGCGGTGGTAAAACCGTTACCTGCGATGGTGTGGGTCAGTCGCTTGATAGTCCACTGCCGTTCGTCGATCACCTGCTTGAATCCTTTCAGATTCACCAGCGCGCCGGGTTTCAGATTTTCCATGCCTTTTGCCAGCGAGATCGAGAACGTCACCGTGCCACGTTGGGTTTCACGCCACTTACTCAAGGCTGCCTGCGTGGCTTCATCCTGACTAGAATAGGTGGTTTGTAGCGTTTGCTGACTGTCCTCTTCCCCGGCCAGATAATCGTCTGTAGACGGCTCGGATGGCTGGGTGGACGATTTGGCGTTGGGGTGTGACGGCGATGTCTCCGTTTGTGCTTTACGCTGACGGCTTATCTTCACAGTATGTGTTTTTGCATCGTTGCTGTCATGCCAGTTAGCGGTGACCGACGTGTTGGCGATGCGATCAGCAATCGTAAAACTGTGTGAATCGCCATCGCTGCGTTCGATCAGATAAGTCGCTACATTTTTGCCGTCTGCCGCCGTACCGGTGCCAGCGATAAAAAGTCGCAACGTATCGCTTTTTATCGCCACCGTACCGCTGTATTTTCTGGCCAGACGGCAGAGGAACGATAAATCGGACTCTTTGGATTGGTTTTCGTGCACAATCGCCGTATTGGCCAGAGTGGTTTCAATTGACGGCAACAGACTATAACGTTCAGCAATCGTCCGGGCGATATCGCCAAGCGTAGTGGTGTCATAGGAGCCATCACGCGGCGTGTTGATGTCGCCACGAAAATTCACACTACGTGCGTTGAGGGTAATTCTGTCCGGCGCACCACTATGGCTGACCTGGTCAACCACAAAGGTGCCTTTGTCAACCAATGCCTTGCCTTTCCAGCCAATCTTGACGCCAATTTTCTCACCCCGCTTAGGCATGAGCACTTTGCCGTCGCTGTCGTCGATATCCAGCGATAGCTGGTCGGACTCAAAGCCCATGACATCATGTAATGACAGTGAAATGAGTCGCTGGCTGAGGTTGCGGGTCGTTTTGGTATCGCCTGACGAGTCCGTCAGCGTGATCAGGTAGTCCGGCGCGAGTTGATCGGCAATACCGATGCGGTTATTCACTATCACGAGAAGACACCTCCGATGGCGGCTTTGGCGGAAGCAATAGCCGGCGTGATTTGCTGGTTATACAAATCGGTAGCCTGCTGGCTGAGGTCGCCAAACATGGCGATCAGTGATTCATCAACACGCGTCAGGTTAATCGAAAATTCGATACGCTTGGCGCTGCCGTTGGAGAAGAATTCCGTGTTGGTGTGTTGCAAACTTTCGATAACGTACATGCCGTAAATGGTGCCGCTGCCTTCGATAAGCGGCCAGGCACGCCCTGTGCCCGCCATCAGTTCCAGCGCCGATAACGAGAGTTTACTGAACTTACCGTTGATTTCCGGGCATAACACGCCATTGAGGCTGATGGTTTCATTTCCCTGCCCCAAAAACTGTTGCGCAGGACGCAGGCCAATGCGGCCATTATTAGCCCAGCGATAATTGACATTACGACTGAGGGTGCTGTACGGCAGCGTTTGCAATTGAAATACAAATAAACCCAGTGCAAGCATCATCATATTATCCTCATGAAATGAGATTAGAGGTCATCGAGTTGTAGGAATAGGCGCTGCTATTCGGGCTGTATTTTCTCAGTGCCTCTTCAATGTATTGTTTAATTACGTCGAGGTTACTGTTTTCCGGTACGGTGATGGTGATGTTATTGACCACGCGCTGGTCAAAATACTGTTGTGATGCATTCGGAGAGAGGGCGCTGTAATGGCCGTTAGTCATATCCGACTGTAAGCTGGCGTGGTTTTCCACACTGTTTTGACTCGTCAGGCCCGGCTGACTGAGCAGTTGCATCGCCGATCCTGAAAGCGCCTGCAGATTCTCCAATCCTCCTTGAAAATCAGCGCCGCCATCGCCGTCATCCAGATCTGCATTGCTTAATGCAGTGAGCATCATGCTGGTTTCTTCCATGCCAACGAAGGATTCCTGTGCGGTTCCGGTGAGTGCGTTCAACCCTTCGGCACCGGTTTGCGATGTCGCACCAGGCTGTGGCAGGAGGTTGGTCGGCAGGTTGAGGCTCTGTTGCGCATTCAGCAAGGCGGCGACATTTCCCGGCAGCGAGGGGGCAGCAACACCGCCAGCCAGTCTGGCAGACGGCACCAGACCGGCAATGTGCTGTTGCACCTGCATCGCCGCGGCTGCAGACAAATAGATGCTGTTGACGCCGTCACTCGCCTGGGCGATGAGCGACTGCGTCACGCCTGAACCGGGACTCTGGCCTGACCGTGAGAAACCGGCATTGTCCGTACCGGAAAGGGCGTGAGCATTTTTTAATGCGGAAGAGGCCGGGTTCAGGGCTGCGGTCAGCGCGTCGAATCGTCTGGCCAGGTTACCCAACATGCCCAGCTGTGCTGCGGCAGAAAGTCTGCCGCTTTTTTTTCTGCCGGTGCGATTGTTTTTCGGCGCACCGGCGGCGTTGAATGCATCGCCATGGCTGATTTGACCGGCTTTGCTTAAGAAATCCTGCAACACACTGTTGATTTTACTCAGGTACAGATTGTCCCGGAGCGGCGAGAAAATGCTGTTGTCCTGAGCGTTGTTGCGTTGCGTTGCCGTCGGCCCCGCGTTCGGGGTGGTTGATGGCTTAGGCATAGTCTTGTCCACTTCGTTGTAGCGCCCGGCCACGCCAGTTAATCAACTCTGCCAGGCTCATGGGGAAAAGTTCTGACGGCGGCCAGTGGAACACCACAGCGATATCCGCCATCAGGTCGTCAACCGTGAGGCTCGGTGGAGGCGTTAGCGTACCGAGCCCGGTGATAAAAAACTGATCACCTTACCGGCGAATTCAAGCAGGTCAGGCAGTTCCAGCCCCATGACATCGGCTTCGGTCAGGGCAGGGTAGGTGATGCGCGGCAGCAACTTAATCAACGCCTCTACATCGGCGCTTGCCAGGGCGGCCAGCCCGATGCCGCGCAGCGTGCCGGCAGTGGGTGTGAGCAGCGTGATGGCGTCGATCAGGGTTTCACCGCGTTTAATCGGGGTGTTCAGGGTAATCACATGATGTTGTGCAGTGGTTTCAGCCGTCATAATAAAGACTCCAGTTTTATCAATAAGATCAACAAGAATGGCCAGCCGTAGCTGGCCATGAAGCGGTCATTACAGACCGATATTGCGGCGGTGCTGTTCCAGACGGTCAACGCCGTTGACTTTTTCGATCATGTTGATGGTGTCGATTTCAATCATATCGACGCCATCAATGATCAGTTTGTAGTAGGTACACTGGGTGGAGATGCGTACGTCGGTTTCTTCCCCTTGCTTGGATTCGCCGCTGTCAATCGACTTGTGGCGACCGCGCAATACGATTTCAACAGCGGTGATGTCACCGGTGTCATCACGCTGGTAAGAACCGGCGAAACGCAGCGGAACCGCATCGGCGCCCGGCAGTGCGTACTGGCTCCAGAAGGCGCTGTCCGGCAGACCGCCCATGTTCCATTCCATCACCAGCGCGTCGTTGTCCAGACCGAAATCTACCGGTGCAGAACCTTGCATACCGCCGCCACGGTAGTTTTCCAGTTTGCGGGTCAGTTTCGGCAGGGTGACGGAATGCACCTGGCCCATGTAGCTCATACCGTCGTTGAACAGGTTGAGATATTTAAGTTTACGTGGCAGTGCCATGAGTCTGTCGCTCCTTAGCTGTTAACAGATGCGGCCAGGTTCACCAGATACTTGTCGGTGATACGCTGACGCAGCGTGAGGTTTTCCAGTGGCGGCACCGGGGTGTACTCGTAGTCGATGTACAGCTTGCCTGCCTTCAGCGTTTCTTTATCGTTGGCGCTTTCATCGAACCAGCAGTCAGCGTCGATGATGTAGCCGTTGGATTTCAGTTCGCGGAATTTAGCCTTGATACCCTCGATAATGTCGCGGATCAGGGTGGCAGTTACCGGTTTGTCAACCGCCCACATGTGCGCTTCGGCCATGGTGTCGGCCAGTACCTGCGCCGTGCGGGTGTAGTTTTCAAACAGGAAAAGCGGATCGTCGGAACAGGTGCGGTTACCCCAGAAGCGGAAACCGTCCTTACGTACCAGCGTGGTCACGCCAGCCTGGTTCAGCAGGTCTGCATCGCTGCCGATGGTCTGCAGGTCCCAGTACACGCTGGCGGAGATACCGGTCACGCCGTTGACGCCGACGTTAGACAGGGTTTTGTGCCAGCCGGTTTCCTGGTCTATCTTGGCGCGCAGGCCCAACGCGCGTGCGGTGGCGTAGGCAGTCGCGCTGGCGTTGGTCACGGTGTTCCAGGCGATAAAGTCCGGCCAAATTACCATCAGCTCACGCTGATTAAAGTTGTCGCGGTACTTGATGGCATCGGACAGGGTCTTACAGCCATAAGCGCTCACATAACCGAAGGCGCGCAGCGACTGACAAATAGAAGCCAGCGCGGTGGCGACAGGCTGGGAATCCAACCCTGGAACGCCGAGGATACGCGGTTTCACGCCAGTCACTGCCTGGGCATCCAGCAGGGCTTTCATACCGGTGTATTTGCCGTTGGCATCGGCGCCGCCGATGATGTTGGACACCGTTTCAGCCTCATTGGCGCCTTCGGCTACGCGAACGACTACCGTAACCGGTTTGGTCTGGTCGCCGATGGCTTGCAGCGCAGCAGCCAGCGTACCGGTTTTACCGGCTTTGCCTGCGGCGGTCAGCACATCGGTAATCAGCACCGGTGTATTCAGTGGGAAAGTGGCGGCGTCAGCATCCGGTCCAGTACAGACCATACCGACGATCGCGGTTGATACAGTTGAAATGACGCGGGTACCGTCGTTGATTTCGACGACCTGCGTACCGTGATGAAAATCACTCATCAAGAATGTCTCCTGTTGTGGGGTGGGAGTAATAGTGCCTTGACAGGAAACAGAAGGCATCCGAATGGGGTTTGGTATCCGATGGCACAACAGGGGAATACGAAAAAGAATTTAATTTACATTAAAAACAAATGGTTATTTGAAAATAAAAAAGATGCCGTTGCGGTGACAACGGCATCTTTGGCATGGCGCACATCAGGGTGCGTTAGTGTGAGCAGTGAATCAGGCAGGCATAGTCGGCCAGTCGATAGCCGGCGCAGTGGAGAGATTCACCCTGTTTAACAATACCAGATAGGTTTTCCAGTCTTTCAGCGCCTGAACTTCCTGCTCGCTCGCCATGTTCAGCTCAACCGCGTACTGCAGTACGGTCAGGCGTTTTTCCGCCTGAGCGAGGTAACTAGCCTGTTGCTGTTGAGCGGCATTGAGCTGCGCGGCCTGCTGTGCCTTTTCATCAGTCACCCATTTATCGCCCTGCCAGACATCGTAGGCAGAAGAGGGCGGCAGTAACGTCAGGGTATCAGGCAGGGCACCCGGTTGGCTTATCTGGCTCGGTTGCCGCGTCTGTTTATCGTAAGCGGTCTGCCCGCGATAATCGCTCATGCTTTCCCAGCTTGAACCGTCCTGACTGCGCACGATGGTCTGGCCGGATTGCGCGTCTGGTGGCGTATCAATAAAGCTGTGCGCCGGAATGCCAACGCCTTCCATCAGGAATTCCCGTGTGCTGCCGATATATTCCCGTGTTTGCGGATCAATATGGTAAACCTGAATATATCCATTGCCGGCACTCAGCCCTTGTTCATTCAGTTGAGTCGTATTTTCGTTTTGTGTTGTCATGATTAACCTGCCTTGACGATATAGCTAAAGGCGATGTTGCGTGGGCGGTTTTCCGATGCAGTCGGGACGACACGTGATGCATCGAATATTGCAGGAGCCCATGAGTTGGCTGAGCCATTTGATAATGAACCATTGTTTTTAGAGTCTCTGACTACTGCTTTCAAATCATAATACAGAGCACCATTAAAATAGCTTTCGTTAAGCGAACCATCGGCATCAACCCCGTAATACAAGCTACCTGAAATATTACGAATAGCATCGGTTTGCTCAACCAACAGCTTACGATCAGCATCGACACCTCGTCCGTCATCCCAGCCACGAATAAATTCGCCGCGCAGATCCGGTAACGTGCCAGCAGGGTACAATTTTGCCAGTTGTGGATATTTCGCAGTGTCAAACGCCTGACCGTTGCATTTCAGCCAGCCTTCTGGCGCATCTGCCAGCGGCCAGGGTTGCGGGATACCGACCAAATCTTTCAACCCGTCGGTCGTTGAGGGTTGCGTCGCAGGAGTATCTTGCTGGCTATCCTGGCATTTGGCACATTCAAGGGTAATACTGCCGATATTAATCGGACTGTTTTTGTACAGATTCTCTTTACCCAAGATCAGGTCCAGTGAACAAGGGGAGTTACTTTTTTCCATGTGTTTTCTCTCAATATGAATGATGTTGTTAGCGCGAGTGATGTCGCGCTTGTATTATTTTTTGAAAACACAGCGTATGCATTGAATGCCTGTTTTTTGGAGGGTGGTAAAACATGTAGCGACTTTATTGTTTTAATTTTAATTATCACGATTAATATTATTTATTTGGAAGTGATTTTGTTATGGATAGATTTTTTCGTGGCAGGAAAATATTTATAAATGGTTTTTTCTGACACACCAATAATATTCGCAATTTGCCAGCGGGTTGCGCCATTACTCAACAATGCTCTGGCATGAACAATCGCATCCGGCGTCATAATGCGCTGCCGCCCACCAATGCGACCGGCTGCTCTGGCTGCTGCCAGCCCTGCACGGGTACGTTCGACTATCAACTCGCGCTCCATCTCGGCCAGCGCACTCATCACATGGAAGAAGAAGCGGCCAGCGGGTGTTGAAGTATCAATGGCGTCGGTCAGGCTACGAAAGTGAATTCCCCGGCCTTGCAGGTCCGACACCATGGTAATCAAATCACGCACGCTGCGACCCAACCGGTCCAGTTTCCAGACAATCAGCGTGTCGCCGCGTTTGAGTTTGCGTAATGCTCGCTTAAGCCCTGGCCGCCGGGCATTTTTGCCGCTGGCGTGATCTTCAAAAATCAGTTCACAATTTGCACTAACCAGCGCGTTTTTCTGTAATTCGGTATTTTGATCGCTGGTCGATACCCTGGCATAGCCAATAAGCATAACGTAACCTCCTGAAAAGGCTGATTGTATTTATCTCCTT
>NZ_JAAVXH010000110.1:0-762 GCF_012273755.1 Dickeya sp. CFBP 2040 | reverse complement strand
ATCGCGTCCGCCAGCTTGCCGCGCATCCCCGACGTGTAGATGCGGGTGATCACCCCGTTGCGGATATGCTCTATCAGCGGCGCGTTGCAGGTCATCAGCGAACTCGACGCCAGCGTCAGGTTTTTGAACCCCAGCCGCGCCAGCGTCTCCACCACATGGTTGATCACCTTGTCCCCTTCACGGAACGCGTGGTGGAACGATATCGTCATCCCGTCCTGCAGCCCGCTCTTGCGGATGGCCTCTTCCAGGTCGGCGCACAGCTTGCGACGGTGTTTTTCGGTGACGTCATCCAGCCACGGCGTGCGCTGGTTGGCGCTCACGAACGGCTGCAGATGACTTTTTTCCGGGTATTGCTGCTGCAATGCTTCAATAATATTACTCATGTTCCAGTCCTGTCATGGCGACGGCCCGGCGTGCGTTCACGCCGCCGGCCCGCGCGGAAAACGTGCTTTACCCTGCGGCGACCTACCGGCGTACGCCCGACGCCAGCGCGCGCTCCACCACCCGACGGGCGTGGTCGATTATCGGGCTGTCGATCATTTTTCCGTTCAGCGAAATCACCCCCAGCCCGGCGCGCTCGCCCTCTTCCGCCGCCTTGATCACCAGATGGGCGTAGTCCACCTCGTCCTGGGTCGGCGCGTAGGCGTTGTGCAGCAGTTCAATCTGCCGCGGGTTGATCAGCGACTTGCCGTTAAAGCCCAGTCCGCGGATCAGCTCCACTTCCTTCAGGAAGCCCGCCTCGTCGTTGACGTTGGAGTACAC
>NZ_JAAVXH010000109.1:0-3092 GCF_012273755.1 Dickeya sp. CFBP 2040 | reverse complement strand
AAATGACTTTGTGTTAGATATATCAGCATTTAATCATGATAAAAAATTTTTTCTCTTCGTTTTGTTGAGGTTTCTTTTTGAATATCACTCATGGTATGATGTCTTGTATTCTTTAAAATCATATCAAAATTATATGGTAATTGATAGGTTGAATAAAGTTAAAGGTTGGGATTCGCAAAGAAATTACATCGAGGTTGATTTTTCTTGGATTAAAACACAAATGCCTTATTTGATGGTGAAGCATTTGTTTGCATCAGATAACTTTAAACGAGCTAAAGAATTAATAAATGATATTGATAAAGCAAATTCAGATATTCAAGATAAATTAGATGAGTTTAGAAGGGACGCAACATCCAGTGTTGAATATGTGGATTTTCTGAAAGAAGAAGTTCGTGTTCTTGAAGGTAAGTTTTTAAATGTGAAGTCGGAAGGGAATTTTAAACTATTATCTAAAGGATTTTCTACAATTCGAAGAAGAAAAGGGTTTGAGCTTGTATTTGCACATCTGAGAACTTGGTTTTTCTTGCTTTTGCTGATATCAGTACCATTGTGGGTTATATTGTACCATCCACTTGGAAATGGAGAGTTATGGTTTTTAGATGTAATATCTACGCCATTAGAACGTGGTGCTGACTTATCCAATCCAACTAGCGTAATTGAAAAAAATAAAGTTTTTGATTGGGGGAGGGTTCTTTTTTATATTCCTTTAGCAACATTAGAGTTGTTATTTTTCTATTTTATGAGATTGTTCTACGGAGAGTTGAAATCAATACGAGCACAATTATTACAGGTTGATTTAAGGCTTAATCTTTGTGAGTTTATGCACGATTATGCTGAAACAAGATCAAAGTCAACTTCTGATGATAATAAAGACTCTTGGAAGTCATTTGAGAGCTTGATATTTAGCCCTTTGCAGGTTAGCGATGATAAAATACCTGCTGTATTAGATGGTGCTGATGCCATAGCTGAATTGGCTGGAAAAATCATCGGGAGAAAGACATCGTCATGATGTTCCCAAACTCAATCAGCGCGTTAGCTGTGGTAGGCACCAAAGCCAAGCTTGAAACTCGCAACGGCAAGGTTCGCAAAGTCTACCATCAGGCAGAGTTGGAAGAACAGGCAGCGTTGATTGAGTGGGCAGATAAGACCGTGATTGATGGCATCCGCATCGGGGATTATCTGCTTCACATTCCTAATGAGGGAAAGCGCGGGCCAAAAGCGGCGAGGGATGCCAAACGATTGGGAATGAGGTCGGGGGTTCACGATTTATTCCTGGCATTGCCATGTGGCGGGTATGCTGGCTTATGGATCGAAATGAAAGCAGCAGGCGGCAGGCCGACTCAAGAGCAATTGGAATGGCAAGAGTTAATGCGTGCCGCTGGCTACCGTGCTGAAATTTGTTATGGATTTAATTCTGCTCGCAATGAGATAGAACGTTACTTGCAAAATTAGGGATTACCAGCAAAACATTCCGTATTTTGCAACACTCGCCTGTGACATATAGAATCAGCCTGTGACAAATAATTGCAGGACTGACCAAATGACCATAGCAATAGAGCAACTTATCAAAATGCACGATCCGCGCTGCATGAGTATTGAATCACTCAACGTCGGGCGCGGACGTAGCTCTTTATCCAAGGATCAAATTATTGGGGCGTTAGCAACCGCACAACGGCATAACTCTGTAGGGTATGATGTGCTGATGGCGAAATACCGAAGCGACGGTGATGCAGGATTTCGCATCATGCGTGCGATATATGATGCGCCAATGTATGCGAAGTACGATCATCTGGAGCACTCAGATGTTGCCTGTTCGCTCGCCCTGAGCATTGTGTTGGAGCGTAGTTTACCAGCTCAAATTATGCACATTGCAAAACTGTTGCGCCGGTATGGCCCACGATCTGCGCAGTGGCGTAAGCGTGCCGACGCAATCAACGATAAGGTACGCCAACTGGAGAAACGGCGAAGCCGCAGCGACGTGAGTGACACGAACTACCACGTGATTGGCGCAGAAATAAAAGCTGCAATGGAGTGCATGACTCATGAGCGCCGCTTATTCCGCGAATGGTCTGAACAACAGGCGGCGCAGAGTAATGTTTGTCCGCGTTGTAGCGGCACAGGCCAGGCGCAACGATTGGCGATAATTTGCAATGAATGCGGGGGCAGTGGGCGGATTACTGCGACATTTGAGCATGTGCGCCAGTCTCTTGCGAGCATAGGGGCCGTGATGCGGGATGAAGACTGGCTGCAATATCTGGAACTGATGAAGTGGTGCCTGCAGTGGCTGTATGTTGAGGAATCCTGTGCAACGCGGACTCTTTGCGATAAAATCCGCGATGAAATAGGGGCATAGCATAATGCTTCTGATTGACCTATAAACACATACGCGCTAAATTTCCCAAAGATACCGGAG
This sequence comes from Dickeya sp. CFBP 2040, assembly GCF_012273755.1. Taxonomy (NCBI): domain Bacteria; kingdom Pseudomonadati; phylum Pseudomonadota; class Gammaproteobacteria; order Enterobacterales; family Pectobacteriaceae; genus Dickeya; species Dickeya sp. CFBP 2040. The sequence goes on along the minus strand of NZ_JAAVXH010000109.1, from coordinate 679 downwards.
TGTGCCTAAAAGCTGCTCCGGTTTTTTTATTGGTCAGTCCTTAAGCCGCATGGTTCGCCCAGCGGCTTTTTTATTTCATACAGCACGCCGACCGTTAGGGAGGTGGAGATCGTGAAGATGCAAAACAATGTTCATACATGGACGGACTTCTGGGAATTGCTTCGCATGTGGTGGAACGGTGACATGCCGCTCGGCGGTGTGCTGCTGTCCATCGTTATTACCGTCCTGCGTGTTGCCTATATGGGCGGTGGCCACAAAAAAATGTTGCTGGAGGCAGCATTGTGCGGCGCGCTAACGCTGACGGTTATTTCATCACTGGAGTATTTCAGTCTGCCGCGCACGCTCACCGTGGCAATCGGCGGCAGTATTGGCTTTATCGGTGTTGAGCAGATCCGTGCGCTGGCGCTGCGTATTCTCGGCAACCGCTTTGGCGGTAATACTCCACAAGCGTAAATACTATGACCCAGAATCTACAACTGCATAAAAATTTATCCGCGTTTTTGGATATGCTGGCTTTTTCTGAGGGTACAGCGACGCATCCACTCACCCGAAACCGCGGTTACGACGTCATTGTCACTGGCATCGATGGCAAACCAGAGATATTCACCGACTACCACGATCATCCATTCGCTAATGGTCGCCCAGGTAAAGTCTTCAATAAACAAGGACAGCGATCCAC
>NZ_JAAVXH010000108.1:0-313 GCF_012273755.1 Dickeya sp. CFBP 2040 | reverse complement strand
TCCAGACGCTTCCACTGACACACAAGCCGATTCAGGTTCTGGGCTCCTCCCCGTTCGCTCGCCGCTACTGGGGGAATCTCGGTTGATTTCTTTTCCTCGGGGTACTGAGATGTTTCAGTTCCCCCGGTTCGCCTCATTAACCTATGGATTCAGTTAATGATAGTGTGACGGATCACACTGGGTTTCCCCATTCGGGTATCGTCGGGTATAACGGTTCATATCACCTTGCCGACGCTTTTCGCAGATTAGCACGCCCTTCATCGCCTCTGACTGCCTAGGCATCCACCGTGTACGCTTAGTCGCTTAACCTCAC
>NZ_JAAVXH010000107.1:0-3992 GCF_012273755.1 Dickeya sp. CFBP 2040 | reverse complement strand
ACCGGCCAGCATTCCCTGATTCTCCACCCGCCCGGCGCTGATCCGGCTGTCGCCCCCGGCAGCCAGTGTGCCGGTGTTGCTCAGCACACCCTGACTGGCAGCCTGTACATCCTGCGCCAGTTGCCGTGCCACCCGCAGCGGCGTGTCGTCTGTGGCCGGCAGCGTGATTTGCAGTGCACCCTCACTGACGAGATGCCCGCCGTTACGCAGGCTGTCCGCCGTCAGTAGCAGGCTCCCCGCCTGCCCCTCGCCGTCGTTGTCCACCGACGCCGCCCGCAGCACCGCCGCGCCCTGTGTCAGCAGACTACCGGTGCCGGTGTTGGTCAGCGCGTCGTTTGCCGTCAGCGTCAGCGCCGACAGCCCCAGCAGCTGCCCGGCATTGCGGATGGTCTGCGCCGTGACCGTCAGGTTGTCGCCCTGCCACTGCCCCTGATTGTCCAGCGCGGTGGCCGTCAGACGCCCCGCGCCCTGACTCAGCCACCGGCCCGATGCCTGATTGCGCGCCGTCCCGGCTATCGCCAGCGTCAGTGCGTCCACCCCCAGCAGCGTGCCGCCATTGTCCAGCCGCTCGCCGGTCAGTTGCAGGGTGCGGCTCTCCAGCCGCCCGCCGTTGATCACGTCACGGGCGCTCAGCGTCAGGTCCCTGCCGGCCAGCATTCCCTGATTCTCCACCCGCCCGGCGCTGATCCGGCTGTCGCCCCCGGCAGCCAGTGTGCCGGTGTTGCTCAGGCTGCCTGCCGGCAGCCCCGCAGCCTGTACATCCTGCGCCAGTTGCCGTGCCGCCCGCAGCGGCGTGTCGTCCGTTGCCGGCAGAGTGATTTGCAGCGCGCCCTCACTGATGATATGCCCGCCGTTACGCAGGCTGTCCGCCGTCAGTAGCAGGCTGTCCGCCTGCCACGCACCGTCGTTGTCCACCGACGCCGCCCGCAGCACCGCCGCGCCCTGTGTCAGCAGACTACCGGTGCCGGTGTTGGTCAGCGCGTCGTTTGCCGTCAGCGTCAGCGCCGACAGCCCCAGCAGTTGCCCGGCATTGCGGATGGTCTGCGTCGTGACCGTCAGGTTGTCGCCCTGCCAGTTTCCCTGATTGTCCAGCTCAGTGGCCGTCAGACGCCCCGCGCCCTGGCTCAGCCACCGGCCCGATGCCTGATTACGCGCCGTTCCGGCTATCGCCAGCGTCAGTGCGTCCACCCCCAGCAGCGTGCCGCTGTTGTCCAGCCCCGCCGCCGTCAGCTCAAGCCGCTGTCCTTCCAGCCGCCCGGCGTTGAACAACCGGTCCGCCGTCAACGTCACCGCCCCGTTGCCCAATACCCGGCTGCCTGCGCCGCCGGTATAGTCCTGCAACAGGGCCAGCGTCACGCCGTCCGTCGCCAGCAACGAACCGGCGTTTGCCAGCGTATCCGCGTTCAGGGTCAGGGCGTTCCCCTGCCACAGCCCCTGCGTGTTCACCGCGCCGGCCTGCACCTGCCAGTCGCCGTTGCTGAGCAGCTGGCCGTCCGCGCCCATACTCAGTGCGCCGGTCAGCCGCAGCTCACCGCCCCGTTCCGCCAGCAGCGTGCCGCCATTGTCCAGCCGCTCGCCGGTCAGTTGCAGGGTGCGGCTCTCCAGCCGTCCGCCGTTGATCACGTCACGGGCGCTCAGCGTCAGGTCCCTGCCGGCCAGCATTCCCTGATTCTCCACCCGCCCGGCGCTGATCCGGCTGTCGCCCCCGGCAGCCAGCGTGCCGCTGTTGCTCAGGCTGCCTGCCGGCAGCCCCGCAGCCTGTACATCCTGCGCCAGTTGCCGTGCCGCCCGCAGCGGCGTGTCGTCCGTTGCCGGCAGCGTGATTTGCAGCGCGCCCTCACTGATGATATGCCCACCGTTACGCAGGCTGTCCGCCGTCAGTAGCAGGCTCCCCGCCTGTCCCTCACCGTCGTTGTCCACACGGGCCGCGGTCAGCACCGCTGCGCCCTGCGTCAGCAGTCTGCCGGTCCCGGCGTTGGTCAGTGCGTCGTTTGCCGTCAGCGTCAGGGCGGAGAGACCCAGCAGTTCCCCGGCATTGCGCAGGGTCTGCGCCGTGACCGTCAGGTTGTCGCCCTGCCACTGCCCCTGATTGTCCAGCGTGTGGGCCGTCAGACGCCCCGCGCCCTGACTCAGCCACCGGCCCGATGCCTGATTACGCGCCGTTCCGGCTATCGCCAGCGTCAGCGCGTCCACCCCCAGCAGCGTGCCGCTGTTATCCAGCCCCGCCGCCGTCAGCTCAAGCCGCTGTCCTTCCAGTCGTCCGGCGTTGGTCAGCCCACCGGGCAGGGTCACCGTCAGCGACCGCCCCCCGGTGATGCTGCCGGTGTTGTCCAGTTGCTGACCGCTGAGCGCAATACGTTCGCCGGCCAGAACCCCCTGATTGATCAGTTGGTGTCCGGTGACCGCCAGCGTGCTGCCCTGCCAGTGTCCGCCGCCGTTGGTGATATCCGCCCCGTCCAGCGTCAGCGCGGCCTCACTGTACAGGTCCCCCGCGCCGTCATAGTCCCCGCTCAATTTCAGCGTCAGCGCGCCCTGTGTCGCCACCTGTCCCGCATTGTGCAGGTCCGCCCCGGCGACCGTCAGGTTACCCCGCACCGACAGCGTCCCCCGGTTGTCCAGTACGCCCGGCGACAGCGTCGCCTCGCCGTTCGCAGCCAGCGTCCCACTGTTGGAAAGCCGGCCCGATGGTGACAGCGCCACCGTGAGTGCGCCGTCGCTCTGTATCCGCCCGCCGTTGCGCAGCTGGTCTGCCGTCAGTAGCAGGCTCCCCGCCTGCCACCCGCCATCGTTGTCCACCGATGCCGCCGTCAGCACCGCCGCGCCCTGCGTCAGCAGGTTGCCGGTCCCGGTGTTGGTCAGCTCGTCGTTTGCCGTCAGCGTCAGCGCCGACAGCCCCAGCAGCTGCCCGGCGTTGCGGATGGCCTGCGCCATGACATCAATACGGTCGCTCTGCCAGTTTCCCTGATTGTCCAGCGTGTGGGCCGTCAGACGTCCCGCGCCCTGGCTCAGCCACCGGCCCGATGCCTGATTGCGCGCCGTCCCGGTTATCGCCAGCGTCAGCGCGTCCACCCCCAGCAGCGTGCCGCCGTTGTCCAGCCCCGCCGCCGTCAGCTCAAGCCGCTGTCCTTTCAGCAGACCGGTGTTGGTCAGCGCCCCGTCCAGTTTCAGCGCCGTCTGCGCCGTGCCGGTAAACGTCCCCTGATTGTCCAGCGTGTCGCCCCGCAGCCGCAGTCCGCTGCCCTGCAACGTACCGCCGTTACCCAGTCGCCCGGCAGCCATGTCCCACGACCCCGCGGCCAGCAGCGACCCGCCGTTATCCAGTTCATCCAGCGTCAGCCGCCCGTCGCCGCCCAGGCTCACCGTGCCCTGATTGCGCCACCGTCCGCCGTCCAGTGTCAGCCCCTGCGCCGTTACGCTGCCGCCGGTATCCACCGCACCGGCCAATACCGTCACCTGCCCGCCGCTGGTCAGCGCGCCGTCCGCCGTCTGGCTGAATCCCGTCGCCGCCGTCAGCCCCACCGACTGGCGACCCTGCACCCGTCCGCCGTTCCACAGCGCATCACCGCTCAGCGTCACCGTGTCACCCGACAGCACCCCGCGGTTGACCGTCTGCCCCGCCTGTATTGTCAGCGCGCCCCCCGACAGCAGTGACCCGCTGTTGTCCAGCCCGGTCTGAGCCTGTATCGACAGCCCCTCGTCCGCCGACAGCGTCCCGCCGTTAACCAACTGCGCCGTCTGGACCCCGACCTGACGCCCGCTCACCGTACCCGTATTGCTCAGCCCCGGCGTCATCAGGCTCACCTGACCGCCCGCCAGCGTGCCCCGGTTGGTCAGGCTCGCCGCGCTCACCGTCAGTCCGCCTCCCGCCAGCAGCGTGCCGTCCCACTGCGCCGTCGCCAGCCCGTCCAGCGACAGGTCGCCCGTCGCCTGCCAGCGGCCCGACCCGCTCAGCCCGCTGCCGCTGACCGTCAGCGTCTGCGCCCCCGCGTCAC
>NZ_JAAVXH010000106.1:0-1051 GCF_012273755.1 Dickeya sp. CFBP 2040 | reverse complement strand
TTGATGTTGTCGCCAGGCATAACCATTTCAACGCCTTCCGGCAGTTCGATGGTGCCAGTCACGTCAGTGGTACGGAAGTAGAACTGCGGACGGTAGCCTTTGAAGAACGGCGTGTGACGGCCACCTTCATCTTTGCTCAGAATGTACACTTCAGATTCGAACTGAGTATGCGGCTTGATTGAGCCCGGTTTAGCCAGTACCTGACCACGCTCTACCTCATCACGTTTGGTACCACGCAGCAGAACACCCACGTTCTCGCCCGCACGGCCTTCGTCCAGCAGTTTACGGAACATTTCAACGCCGGTGCAGGTGGTTTTCGCGGTGTCTTTGATACCCACGATTTCCACTTCTTCACCCACTTTGATGATGCCGCGCTCTACACGACCGGTTACTACAGTACCACGGCCGGAGATGGAGAATACGTCTTCGATCGGCAGCAGGAACGGCTTGTCAATCGCACGCTCCGGTTCCGGAATGTAGCTGTCCAGCGCTTCAGCCAGTTCGATGATTTTCGCTTCCCACTCGGCATCGCCTTCCAGCGCTTTCAGCGCAGAACCGCGGATTACCGGCGTGTCATCGCCCGGGAAGTCGTACTGAGACAGCAGCTCACGCACTTCCATCTCAACCAGTTCCAGCAGCTCTTCGTCATCAACCATGTCGCATTTGTTCAGGAACACGATGATGTACGGAACGCCTACCTGACGACCCAGCAGGATGTGCTCACGGGTCTGCGGCATCGGGCCGTCAGTCGCTGCAACGACCAGGATCGCGCCGTCCATCTGGGCAGCACCGGTGATCATGTTTTTCACGTAGTCGGCGTGCCCTGGGCAGTCAACGTGCGCGTAGTGACGGGTCGGGGTATCGTATTCAACGTGAGAGGTGTTGATGGTAATACCACGCGCTTTTTCTTCCGGCGCGTTGTCGATCTGGTCGAATGCACGAGCCTGACCACCGTAGGTTTTTGCCAGAACGGTAGTGATGGCGGCGGTCAGCGTTGTTTTACCATGGTCAACGTGGCCGATAGTACCGACGTTAACGTGCGGTTTTGTAC
>NZ_JAAVXH010000105.1:0-329 GCF_012273755.1 Dickeya sp. CFBP 2040 | reverse complement strand
TACTTCGCAGCATACTGTTTCCAGTACACTCTGAAGTCATTCGTAAATGGTGGAGCTATGCGGGATCGAACCGCAGACCTCCTGCGTGCAAAGCAGGCGCTCTCCCAGCTGAGCTATAGCCCCATAGATGCATCAACCTTTCAACCCGCTTAGCCGTCGAAAGGTTCAACACATCACGCACCGTGCACACACGCGGCGCCGCCATCGAACATTTCAAGGATAAATAGAGTTGGTAGGCCTGAGTGGACTTGAACCACCGACCTCACCCTTATCAGGGGTGCGCTCTAACCACCTGAGCTACAAGCCTATAAGGTTTTACTGCTCGTTAC
>NZ_JAAVXH010000103.1:0-98665 GCF_012273755.1 Dickeya sp. CFBP 2040 | reverse complement strand
TTCAGTGGCGGACAATTAAAATAATCGATAAGTAAAGTATGGTCCGAGCTCAACCTTTTCAGAAAACTATTAATGTTTGATATAGTGCTTGCACAAATATTTAATGATAATGTGTCAATAAATTTGTTATTTCCTCTAATACCTGATTTCCAACTATTGTCATTGTTTTTGAAATAAGAAATATATCTGTCAGTGTTTAATGGCGACTGGTTTTTTAGCCACGTATCGAATCTGACCACGAAATCAGGAAGATGAATTTGATCTAACGTCTCTGAAACAGTCAGCATTATATCTGTGTAATCCAGATGTGACATACCAAAACTTTCCAGAAGTCCTTGTAACTCTTTTTTAAAATTTATGAGATAAGGGAAGTAAAGGTAAGCACGATATGGTTCTGAAAATTTATAGAGCATACTTCTTATCCTTACATTTGGTAAAGGGCTGCCACTGGCCGCCCTTTTTATCACTTAAAGAAAGAAGTCTTCTGAAATTTCTTCAAGTTCTTTAGTTAGTACATCTTCTGAAGAAATACCCAAGCCACCACCGCAGTCACAAGTTCCACTGGCACAGTCGACACCACTGTTTGCCATGTAACCACGAATTTCAGAGATCTTGGTTGGTGCTACTTCGATAATGCGTTCCATTTGTTACCTCATTATTTGAGTAGGTGGAAAATATATTTCTACGAGAGATAAATCCGTGTGCGCACCACTAAAACAATAAGGGAAATAAAAACCAAAAATGTGATGGCTATCACGTATTTTTTTAGATAGGGATTTGATTTTTTAATTTATTGATTATTTGAATTTTTGTAATTTATGTATTCTTTCTTTATAATTTGATTTCATTGCTATTTATTTTAGATGAAAACCATAGGTGAAATTTTTATTTATCTTTTGTTGCATTTTGAGCAGAAAAAACAAAACTGATATTATGATCTGTCAGCAAAGAGATAATTATATACCCGTCATACTTCAAGTTGCAGGTGTGTTGGCGGCGTTCGCTCACCCGAATCACTTACTAGAGTAAGCTCATCGGGATTCACTCTCTTGCCGCCTTCCTGCAACTCGAATTATTTTGGGTATAGATATTAAATATAATGTTCTATTTTTTTTTTGGATGCATTCAGCGTTTTATCCTGTTTATAAATCTGCGGGCGCGATTGGATTCTTACAGATTTTTCTTGTTTTTGATAAATAAAATTAATTACCTGCCATAAAGTAACACTGGCGTATAGTTTTAACTATAAAATATTTTATTTGGAAAAGTAATAATGCGAACTAACTCTTCCATATTCCCGTCTTACTGGATTTATTACAAAATTAGGAAGTTAACCGCCTGGGCTTGAGAGAGTGAGATCACCATGACCGGGCACTGTCTATACGCCAAACCACTCTTAACGCCAAACCACTCTTAGATACTCTTCCCTTTGTTCAGTACCGCGTAAGGTAGAGTTTTCGGCCCATTTTCTCCGTAAAAAAGAGGTCATCCGGCATGAAAAAGTCGCGATTCACCGAAGAACAGATTGCGTTTGCCCTGAAGCAGGCCGAAACCGGCAAGTCGTTAGCGGAAACGCCAGCCTTTCGTACCGGTGCTGTCGATCAGCAAAGACAGCCCATTGCCGTCATTGAGGGTATAGGGTTTATCCTGGGTTTTGGCCTTTTTGATTTTGATGTCAGTCAGCAGCATAGGTGTATAGAAAAAAGATCGAACCTGTCATATACACAATTTTATACACATAGTTGCCGGGCTTCTATAGGCTTTCGTTGGATGGGGTAAGACTGGATTTTCTTCTTTTTATTTATTTTTAAAGGATTTTTAGACTTACTGAGAAGGTGTGAGACGGGGCGATGGCGTCCCCAGCAGGGATCGAACCTGCAACTAGCCCTTAGGAGGGGCTTGTTATATCCATTTAACTATGGGGACCAGACCGGCGCCGCATTATACCCGATTTGGTTGCTTCTATAAGCACTTGTCGGTGCGTTTGCTCAATCTGCCACCAGTTTTGACCTGAATACCTGCCTTAATCATGATATCTTCCGTTTTTCTGAAAGCTCTGACATGGGGAAGGCTGATGGTGCAAGTCGCTGAATTCGGCTGTGATCGCAAAATAGGTATTGGAATAACACCGGTGCTTGATGCAGTATCCACATCTCTTCAATGTTGACCGTTGCGTCAACCGGCAGTGTGGATGGCGATTATTTTTCGCACAAGGCTATCCGATATGAACCGGACGATTCTGAAGCGCTGATGAGAGGCGCGCCACGTCTGGCATCGTTATTAAAGGCGTGCAATTTTTCCAACAGACCGCCGCAGGCGGCACGGGTAAACCAGAACCCGGTGTATTAAAATGATAGCATGTGGTTTTGCGCGCTGCGGTACGAAGGCAGGTCGTACGAACCTCATGAAAGCTCATCAGGGAGATACTTTATGAATTTTCGTCTGGGTGGTGTGGTATTGGCGAGCGTGGTGCTTGCCGGCTGTGCCAGCTCCAAAACTCCAGCGCCGGAGCAACGTTCGGATCCGCTGGAAGGATTCAACCGTACCATGTTCAGTTTTAACTATAATGTGCTGGATCCCTATGTAGCGCGCCCGGCAGCGGTTGTATGGCGTGATTATATGCCACAGCCTGCGCGTAATGGACTGACTAATTTCTTTGTCAACTTGTCCGAGCCTGCCACCATGGTGAATTATTTTGCCGAAGGGAAACCCTATCAGGCGATGATTCACCTCAACCGTTTCTTCCTCAATACGTTGTTGGGGATGGGTGGCCTGATTGATGTTGCGGCGATGGCGAATCCCAAACTGGCGAAAGGTGAACCGCACCGTTTCGGCAGCACGTTGGGATATTACCAGGTGGGTTACGGGCCTTATGTGGTGTTGCCTGGTTATGGCAGTGCAACGCTACGTGAAGATGGTGGCGGGGTCGTGGATACGTTGTATCCGCCATTAAGTTATCTCACGTTCTGGATGTCTGCCGGTAAATGGGTCGTGGAAGGTTTGGAAACCCGCGCCCGTCTGCTGGATTCCGATGCGTTGCTGCACAATTCGTCCGACCCGTATCTGATGGTGCGGGAAGCCTATTTTCAGCGGCATGATTTTCTGGCTAACGGCGGTAAGTCTGTTCCCGTGGTTAACCCGAATGCCAAAGCGATTGAAGGCAGCCTGGACGAAATTGATTCAGGTAAGTAAGTGGTTTTGAGTTAACTACGTGTTTTTAGTATTGCAAGGGCACCTTCGGGTGCCTGTTGCCACGAATGCATCAGTGAAGCTGAAATACACAATCCGCTTTGATAAAAACCAAAGGCCGCAATTGCGGCCTTTGTTACGAACGGGGTGAAGCGAACGGTTAGAAACTGTAGTTGAAGTTCACGCCATACAGCCACGCTCGACCTTCAGAAGTAAAGGTGTAAGAGGGCAGGTTAGCTGCAACGCCGGGTTCGTGAATAGTAACTTTTTGGCCGTGCATGTAAGACACACCCACATCGACCGACATGTCTTTATTAAAGGTGTAAGTGGTGCCTGCGCTCAGCCACAGACGATCTTGGTCTGGAATAGAGATGGTGCGTTTATCAGCCGGAACCGGGCTGTCGTCAAACGCGATACCGGTACGGAATGTCCAATTATTGTCGTAGTAGTACGTTGTTCCCAGCGCAATGCGGTAGGCATCGTGGAAACCTTCATCTTTCTGGAATCGTTGCTGGCCGTTGCTGTCGGTGGCGCGCAGCTCCTTGAACGAGCTCCAACTGGAGTAGGCCAGACTGTAGTGAACTGCCCATTGTGGGGCAACGCGGTGGTAAGCGGAGACCTCCCACATTTCCGGCAGGTTGAGCGTCAGCCTGGCAGGGATGGTGACGCCGTTGGTGCCACGAAGCGTTGGCGGCAGAGCACTTCTGAAGGAACCGTTGAAGTCGATATCGACTTTGGAACGATAGCTCAGGCCGAAACGGTTGTTTTTATCCAGCTCATACAACACGCCGGCGTTCCAGCCATAACCCCATTCCTTGCCATCCATATGGGTGATTTCAGCGGTCGGAGTCACTCGCAGCGCAGGGGCAACTTCACCCGCATTACGCACAATCTTGGCATCGGCGTACACGGCGTTGACGCCGAGACCAAAACTGAAATGCTGATTGAGGCGATAGGCGGCACTCAGGTTCAGGTTAGAGGTTTTCAGGTCGGTTTTGCCAGCGATGGAGCCGGCGCTGAAGTCATCGCTAAATTCAGTTGCCAGACCGAAGTTGGTGGTAGCGGAAGCGCCGACTGCCCACTGGTCGTTCAGCGGCATAATGAAATGCAGGTTGGGCACCCAGGCGTGTGGCGCGATGTTGCTGGCGCTGGCGTCGCGACCAGTGCTGCTGCTGCCGCGCAGGTCGATGTCCGGGTTTATATAGGTCACGCCACCGGAAAAGGTCGGACGATCAAACATCGTCATTGTTGCCGGGTTGCGGCTGCCGGAGGCGGCGTTGTCTGCGATGGCGCTTTCACCTGAGAAGGCGCGCCCCAGACCGGATGAGGAAAACTCATTCAACTGGAAACCGGCAGCGGTTGCATTGGATGCCATTAGCGCCAGCGCCACAGCAAGTGATGTTTTCTTTAACAGGACTTTCTGGCTCATGACCGAAACCTCACTGAACGTTTGTAATTTTTGTTAAGCGTGTAACAAGGGACGCGCATTGTAGGGGGGGCTAGTGGGCTGACAAATCAGACCAGTTGCGAGAAGTATAAAAGTAAAAACACGAAATGTTTTATTTTGGTTCCGTAAATGTTGCAAAAATGATTAAGAAATTAGATCTGGTTAACAAATTGTGTGATTTTATTTGAGTTTTTTAGCTCATTTAATTGAAAGTTAACGAAAAATTGTGATGGTGGTCACGTGGTAACCCTTTAATTGGTAAGTGCTAGTGATAGACGGTCGGGGTGAGTAAAATGGGAGCCAGATTACATTGATAGCCGGACTGGATTGATAGCTTGCTTCCAACTGTGGAAGCGGCTGTTGCCGTAGAGGAGTTTTGCCATGACAAATGCGATTAACAAATGTAGCGCGGAAGAAACTGCCGCCTGTTGCTGTGTGGATGTGGGAACCGTAATGGATAACACCGACTGCACCGCTTCCTATAGCCGTGTATTTACCAGCCGCAGCGACGCGGAACAAACACAACAGCAATTGACGGAAAAAGCCCGTTCGGTTGAGTCTGAACCTTGCGGGATTGATGCTCGCCTGTCTGAAGCGGAAGGGGGGGTTAAACTGGATATGGATTTCACGTTCAGTTGCCAGGCAGAAACCCTGATCTTCCAACTGGGCTTGCGCTAACTGCCCTTCTATCGTGCTAACCGCACACCCGACCTCGCTTTGCGCCTGATTCGCTGAGCGAGGCCGTATTCCCCACCACGTTCAATTTCATTAATTCCCTCTGCGTGGATTACCTTTAGTTGCCTTATTTCCGGCGGTGGATGCGTGCGGGAAGCGTGGCGAGGCTCGCTGTTTGATATCGGTTTGTTTGCATAATGTGATCTTCGGGTTAACAATGAGTTCAGGCCCAATCGGTCTCTGAAAAGGGATGGACTTCATGGTTATGCGCGACGTTACGCCGCTGCTCACCCGGCGCGGTGATCGCATTGCGATTGTCAGTGGATTGAGAACACCGTTTGCCCGGCAGGCAACGGCTTATCATGGGATTCCGGCGCTGGAATTGGGTAAGCTGGTCGTTAATGAATTGCTGCTTCGTAGCGGCATTGAGCCGGAGCAGGTAGAGCAACTAGTGTTTGGGCAGGTAATTCAGATGCCCGAAGCACCTAATATTGCGCGTGAAATCGTGCTGGGCAGCGGCATGAGCGTGCATACCGATGCTTACAGCGTTTCCCGTGCCTGCGCCACCAGCTTTCAGGCGGTCGCTAACGTGGCGGAAAGTATTCTGGCCGGTACTATCAACATCGGCATTGCTGGTGGCGCCGATTCGGCTTCGGTGCTGCCGATTGGCGTTAGCAAGGCGTTGGCGCGAACGCTGGTAGACCTGTCGCGTGCCAGAACGCTCTGCCAGCGGTTGTCGCTGTTCAGCCGTTTGCGTCCACGGGATTTACTGCCGGTGGCGCCCGCCGTAGCGGAGTATTCCACCGGGTTGCGCATGGGGGATACCGCTGAGCAGATGGCGAAAGATTATCGTATCAGTCGTGACGAGCAAGACGCCTTTGCCCATCTCTCCCATCAGCGCGCTACGCAAGCCTGGGCTGATGGCGTACTGCGTGATGAGGTGATGACCGCCTGGGTGCCACCCTATAAACAAGCCATCAATGAAGACAACACGATTCGTCGTGACAGCGCACCGGAACAGTACTCCCGTCTTAAACCTGCCTTTGATCGCCGCTACGGCAGCGTCACCGCTGGCAACAGTTCGCCGTTAACCGACGGCGCCGCCGCCGTGTTGCTGATGAGCGAATCTTGCGCCAGCGAACTGAAACTGACGCCGCTTGGTTACCTGCGCAGCTATGCATTTAGCGCCATTGCGGTACAGCAGGACATGCTGGCAGGACCGGCTTACGCCACTCCGCTGGCGCTTGATAGGGCGGGGATTCAGCTCGATGATCTGGCGTTGATTGACATGCATGAAGCCTTTGCCGCTCAAACGCTGGCTAATCTGCATCTGTTTGCCAGCGCCGAATTTGCCCGTAATACGCTGGGGCGTAGTGCGCCGCTGGGCGAGGTGGACAGGACGCGCTTTAATGTCCGTGGCGGTTCGCTTGCTTACGGACATCCGTTTGCCGCAACCGGCGCACGTATGATCACCCAAACATTGCATGAATTGCGCCGACGGGGCGGGGGATTGGGGCTGGTTACCGCTTGCGCAGCAGGTGGACTGGGGGCAGCCATGGTGCTGGAGGTAACGCAATGACCGAACGGATGCTGATGAGCCAGGTGAGTGAACATGACCTACAAGCCGCTTTCCAACTGACATTACGCCCCGATCATATTGGGATTATCACCGTGGATGTTCCCGGTGAAAAAGTGAATACCCTGCGAGCGGAATTTGCTGAACAAATGCGTGCGGTGCTGGCGCAAGCCGTTCAGCACAGTGGCTTGCAGGGGCTGATTATTCTTTCTGGCAAACCTGCGTCGTTTATCGCCGGGGCGGATATCGGCATGTTGGATGCCTGTTCCGATGTTGCGACAGCACAGCAGCTGGCTAAAACCGGTCAGGAAACACTGGAGATGATCGCTCGTCTGCCGTTCCCGGTGGTCGCCGCCATTCATGGCGCTTGTCTGGGCGGCGGGTTGGAGCTGGCACTGGCCTGCGATTATCGCCTCTGCACGCCGGACGACAGTACCCGCCTTGGGTTGCCGGAAGTACAGTTAGGATTATTGCCGGGGGCGGGCGGAACCCAACGACTTCCGCGTTTGATAGGCGTGGATCAGGCGCTGGAATTGATATTGACCGGGCGACAACTGCGGGCTGCTCAGGCGCGGCGGATCGGGCTGGTGGACGATGTCGTGCCGCCGGGTGTATTGCTGGAGGCATCGCTGGGGTTCATCCGTCGTGGTAAACGGCAAACCACCTCACCCGGCTGGCGGCATCGGTTACTGATGCTGCCGTACGTGCGCCGCTGGTTGTTTGAACGGGTGCGCCGGCAGACTCGCCTAAAAACGCAGGGCAATTACCCAGCGACGGAGCGCATCATTGAGGTGGTGCGTCGTGGTCTGGAACAGGGGAGTCAGGCGGGTTATCAGGCTGAAGCCCACGCTTTTGGCCAACAGGTGATGTCGCCGGAGTCCGTGGCGTTGCGGCGACTGTTTTTTACCACCACGGCGTTGAAAAAAGATCCGGGGGCATCAGTTGCACCCGGTCCATTGCGCCGGGTTGGCGTACTGGGCGGCGGTTTGATGGGAGGTGGTATCGCCGGTGTTACCGCGCTTAACGGTCAGTTGCCGGTCAGGATTAAAGATATTCATGAGCAAGGCATCACTCAGGCGCTGAACCACAGCTGGCAACGATTAAGCAAGCAGGTTGCGCGTCGTCGCATGACGCCTGCGGAACAACGCAGACAAATGAGCCTGCTTTCCGGCGGCACCGATTACCGGGGGTTTGAGCATGTTGATGTGGTCGTGGAGGCGGTATTTGAGGATATGGCACTCAAGCAACAGATGGTGCGGGAAGTCGAAGCAATGACGCCGCCGCATACCGTGTTTGCCACCAATACCTCGTCGTTGCCGATTCATCAGATTGCCGCTGATGCCAGTCGCCCTGGACAGGTGATCGGCCTGCACTATTTCAGCCCGGTGGACAAGATGCCGCTGGTTGAGGTGATTCCCCATGCCGGGACTGGCGAGCAGACGCTCTCCACCACGGTGGTGCTGGCGAAAAAGCAGGGAAAAACCGTGATTGTGGTGGCGGATAAAGCCGGATTTTACGTTAATCGCATTTTGGCACCTTACCTGAATGAGGCCGCTCACTGCCTGCTCGAAGGCGAACCGGTGGAGTCGATTGATCGGGCGTTGGTTCGCTTTGGTTTCCCGGTCGGTCCGTTTACCTTGCTGGATGAGGTTGGTATTGATGTGGCGATGAAGATTGTACCGGTGCTGGTGGCGGAACTGGGGGAGCGGTTTTGCGCCCCGCCAGCGCTGGAAGCGATTGCACGAGATAACCGCAAGGGCCGTAAGAATGGCCGTGGTTTTTATCGTTACGAAAAGTCTCGTTATGAGCGGTTGTGCAGCCTGTGGCGGCGTCAGGGCAAGGTATCCGACAGCCGAATTTATCGATTGCTGGATGTCACGCCAAAGGCGCATTTGGAGCCGGCGCTGATTGCACAACGTTGCGTCATGATGATGTTGAATGAGTCGGTGCGTTGTCTGGATGAGGGCGTGATTCGCTGTCCGGGCGATGGTGATATGGGGGCGGTGATGGGGATAGGTTTTCCGCCATTTTTGGGTGGTCCGTTTCACTATATGAATCAATTAGGTGTGGCGACGGTGGTGGACACGCTGCTATCGTTGCAGAAACAGTATGGCGAGCGATTTGCGCCAGCAGCAGGACTGCTCCAACGTTACTCCCAACATACTGGCTTCGCCGATGTAACAGAATGCTGAATCGAAGAGTAATAAATTTGAATCTGCTACCATTTTTTATTCTATTTCGATGATGAAATAATAAATTTCACGCCAGTAAGGCAGATTTTTTGAATTAGATAACCTGATTTTGGTTAAAAAATTATTTTATTGATTAACGAGAAAGATTAATTGTTGGATGTGGTTTGAGGTGAAAGACGTTAATTAGTAAACATAATGAAAATGGTAGTACCTCACTGAGGTGGGTACGCCTTAGTTTACTGAAAAATTTTGTTTTTTTGTTTAAACGTTCCTTTGTTCTTACCGCCCAATATAATGATTCCCTGAATGTTGGGCATAATAACGCGCTACATTATTTAAACATACTGTAATTGATGTTGACGTTTTCTCTATATTCACTATGAGTGAGCCAGCGTATTTTTTCCAGTATTTCCCGCTGTGATAAGATGAAACAGTGTAAAAGTGTCAGCAAAATAAAACCGGTGTCGGTTTATTCTGTATTGTTGGAATTGGTGATTTTTTTATCCAAATAAAAATTATTTTCCAGTTTAAAATTCTATTAAATGAAACCCAAAGGATGGCTGGTAGCATATTATGATGACATGAGTCCGATTTTTCCCTGATAAAAGCAAGGTTAATTGTCTGAAAACACGGGAGGTTGACGGCTATAGCCTGAACATATGGTAATAGCAGGAGTGCAGTATGGGGAGTGTTATATGGGGGTTGGTTGCGATTCGCTGTTAATTGGGGTACAAGAGTGCGCTTTGCGCCGGTTAAAACACCATCAGCAGGTTGTGGCTGTTGCGACATCAGGCTGTGAGCTGCTGCAAAACGGCGTTGCGCCGATTCAGTTAATCTAAAGCTATCCTCAGGGTTTTATTGCCCTTTTTCATCAATATAGCGGTGTATTATGCAAGTTTTGATTATGCGTCATGGTGATGCCGTACCTGACGCCGCCAGTGATGCGCTCCGACCATTAAGCCGCCGGGGCGATGAAGAGTCTCGTCAGATGGCCGCCTGGCTTAACGATCAGGCGATTGGTATTGACAGGGTACTGGTGAGTCCTTATGTGCGGGCTCAACAGACGTTGCAGGTTGTAGCAGAGGTGTTGCCATTGCCAGAAAACGAGTGTCTGCCGGAGCTGACGCCGGGAGGTAGTGCCGAGTTGGTGTGTGATTATCTGTTAGCTCTGGCGAAAGAAGGCACCAGTGCGGTACTGGTGATTTCCCACCTGCCGCTGGTGGGCTATCTGGTCGCTGGGTTGTGCCCGTCTGAGAATGCTCCTATGTTTGCCACGTCGGCGATTGCCTGTGTTGAACTCGATGACGTTGTCGGCAAAGGCGTGTTCCACTGGCAAGTCGCCCCATCTCAGTTAGGTTCCAAAGCTAAACACTGATCGTCTGATAGCCGTTACCGTTAGCCGCTGATTTGAATTTTATCACGTTCTGGGCTGCCCTGATAGCAGGGAGCCAGGGACGGTTATTCTTCGTCAGCGTTTTCTTGTGCCACCAGTATCAGCAAGGCTGCATCGCCGCCGAATTCCTTCGGCGCCTGATGAAAAGCCAGCACGTCCGGATGTTGCGCCAGCCATAACGGCGTTTGTTGTTTGAGAATGTGTTTGCCGTGCCCATGCATTACGCAGGCACAGTAAACATGTTCACGCAGGCAGGCAGCCAGCAGCGCTCCCAATTCTTGCTTGGCTTCCTGTTGCGTCAGCCCGTGCAGGTCCAGAAACAGTTCCGGCGAATAGTCACCCCGACGCAATTTCTTCAATTCATAATGGCTGGCGCCGGGCCGGACGTAACGTGTCGGTCCCTCCTCCAGTTGCGGCTGAAACTCGTCAGAAAAGTAGAAACTCGCATCCACCTGCTCCTGAATCATCCGCCGCGGCGGCAGTACGCTGGGTTTGTTACGGACAGGACGATGAACATAGGTATCCTGACGTAACCGGGTGGTGCCCGCCACCGACATGCGGAAAAGTGCCTGCTCCTCGTCATCAAGCATGAATTTTTTTTTCATTAGTTCGTCACTCTGTCTCGTCGCCGTTTTGATAAGAATAATGAATACGGTATCGATGTAGTCTACCTGTTCCATAGTGGTGGCTAAACAAAACCTTGATCGATTAAACAAAATCTTACCAGTTAAACAAAACCTTACCGGCTAAACAAACCTTCTCGTCATCCCGAACGTCATCATCATCCTGAATGTCCCCCAGCCTGCGCTGCCCGGCGGTGATATCTGCTGATTTGTCATCGTCTTCATGGCAAACTAGTACGATCACAGCAATATGTCATCACAGAAACATGCGATCACATAGACAGTAGTCTGCGGAGGACAAACTTGGACAAAATTTTCGTCGATGAGGCGGTCAACGATCTGCATACCATTCAGGATATGCTGCGCTGGGCAGTAAGCCGGTTTAACGCCGCTGATGTCTACTACGGCCACGGTACCGATAATCCGTGGGATGAAGCGTTGCAGTTGGTGCTGCCCACGCTGTTTCTGCCTATCGATATTCCGGAAGGTATGTACCTTGCCCGGCTGACCTCCAGCGAGCGTCACCGTATCGTTGAGCGGGTGATCCGCCGTGTCAATGAACGTATTCCGGTGGCTTATCTGACGAATAAAGCCTGGTTCTGCGGACTGGAGTTTTATGTCGACGAGCGGGTACTGGTACCCCGTTCGCCGGTTGGCGAACTGATCAACAATCGTTTTGCATCGCTGTTGGCCAACGCGCCGCGTCACATTCTTGATTTGTGTACCGGTAGCGGTTGTATCGCCATCGCCTGCGCGCAGGCTTTCCCCGAAGCGGAAGTGGATGCAGTGGATATTTCTGCCGAGGCGCTGGCGGTGACCGAGCAGAATATCCAGCAGCACGGCATGGAATACAACGTTACCCCGATCCGTTCCGATCTGTTCCGTGACTTGCCGGCGATTCAGTA
This sequence comes from Dickeya sp. CFBP 2040, assembly GCF_012273755.1. NCBI lineage: Bacteria > Pseudomonadati > Pseudomonadota > Gammaproteobacteria > Enterobacterales > Pectobacteriaceae > Dickeya > Dickeya sp. CFBP 2040. The sequence goes on along the minus strand of NZ_JAAVXH010000103.1, from coordinate 86,665 downwards.
TGATCTGATTGTCACTAATCCGCCCTACGTGGATGCAGAAGACATGGCCGACTTGCCGCAGGAATACCGCTTCGAGCCGGAGTTGGGGCTGGCGGCGGGCAGCGACGGCCTGAAGCTGGTTCGCCGGATTCTGGCGTGCGCGCCGGATTACCTTACCGAAGAGGGGGTATTGATTTGCGAAGTCGGCAACAGCATGGTGCACCTGATGGAACAGTATCCGGACATTCCGTTCACCTGGCTGGAATTCGACAATGGCGGCGATGGCGTCTTCATGCTAACGCGTGCTCAATTGCTTGATTGTCAGGAACATTTCCGTCTTTATCGGGATTAATCCCTCCGCAGGGCGGTGGGCGGCAGGTGTCCGTCTGGCGTCCTGATGTTTTTCAATACTAAGGAGCCGTGATGGCAGGAAACAGTATTGGTCAGTTTTTCCGTGTCACCACTTTTGGTGAGTCCCACGGTATTGCGCTGGGATGTGTGGTAGATGGCGTACCGCCGGGTATTCCGCTGACTGAGGCCGATTTGCAGCGCGACCTGGACCGCCGTCGTCCGGGTACGTCCCGTTATACCACCCAGCGTCGTGAGCCGGATCAGGTACGTATTCTGTCCGGGGTGTTTGAGGGAGTCACGACTGGTGCCAGTATTGGCTTGCTGATTGAAAATACCGATCAGCGGTCGCAGGACTATAGCGCTATCAAGGATCTCTTCCGCCCCGGTCATGCCGACTATACCTATGAGCAGAAATACGGTATCCGCGATTACCGTGGCGGTGGTCGATCTTCCGCCCGTGAAACCGCAATGCGCGTAGCGGCTGGCGCTATCGCCAAGAAATATCTGCAACAGCAGTATGGTGTGATGATCCGCGGCTATCTGGCGCAGATGGGCGATGTGGCGTGCGAGCTGAAAGATTGGGCGCAGGTGGAGCAAAATCCATTCTTTTGCCCGGACCCGGACAAACTCGACGCACTGGATGAGCTGATGCGCGAGCTGAAAAAAGAGGGCGATTCTATCGGCGCAAAGGTCACGGTGGTAGCGGAGTCCGTCCCGCCGGGGCTGGGTGAGCCGGTGTTTGACCGTCTTGATGCCGATCTGGCTCACGCGCTGATGAGCATCAATGCCGTGAAAGGCGTGGAGATTGGCGACGGCTTTGCGGTGGTGAACCGTCGCGGCAGCGAAAACCGTGATGAAATTACCCCGGAAGGCTTTCAGAGCAACCATGCCGGCGGCATTCTCGGTGGCATCAGCAGCGGTCAGACCATCACTGCCCATCTGGCGCTGAAACCCACTTCCAGCATTACCGTACCGGGCCGCACCATTACCCGTGACGGCGAGGCCACGGAAATGATCACTCGTGGTCGCCACGACCCGTGTGTGGGTATCCGTGCGGTGCCGATTGCCGAAGCGATGATGGCGATTGTTCTGATGGACCATCTGCTGCGTCAGCGTGCGCAGTGCGGGGATGTCGTGTGTCAGGTTCCTCGCTGGTAAGCCGGCAAGACGACATGCGGCAATACACCAGTACGAATGTAATCACCTAACGACAACAAGGCATTAATTACAACAACGCCATGAAAATAAACAGGATTGGGATAGCTGCGCTGCTGTTTTGCAGCACTGCGCTGGCGAAGACACCGTGGCAGGCGATCACTCACCCGGTAGCGGGGCAGCCTCAGGCTATTGGTTCGTTTGCCAATGGCTGCATCGTCGGCGCACAGCCGCTGCCGTTGCAGTCGCCTGATTATCAGGTGATGCGTATTGATCAACGACGTTACTTCGGTCATCCGGACTTGCTGGCGTTCATCAACCGCCTCAGTACCAATGTGCACCGCACTACCGGCGGCATCGTGCTGATCGGTGATATGGGGATGCCGGCCGGCGGGCGGTTCAATGGCGGCCATGCCAGCCATCAGTCCGGGCTGGATGTGGATATTTGGCTGCAACTGCCGCGTCAGCGCTGGAGCCAACAGCAGTTGTTGCAGCCGCAGCCGCTGGATCTGGTGCTGGCGGACGGTAAAAACGTTAACCCCCGCGTATGGTCGCCGGACGTCGTCAAACTGGTGAAAACGGCAGCGCAGGATAATGACGTCACACGTATCTTTGTTAACCCAGCCATCAAAAAACAGCTATGTCTGGAAGCCGGTAGTGATCGCAACTGGCTGCACAAGGTAAGGCCATGGTTTGCGCATCGTGCTCACATGCATGTGCGGCTGCGTTGTCCGCCAGAAAGCCTGGAGTGTCAGGATCAGGATGCGCCACCGGCGGGAGACGGCTGCGGCGCTGAGTTGAACAGCTGGTTCCAGCCACGTAAACCGGGTGTTGAACCTCCGGTCAAAAAGGCACCGCCACCGCTGCCGCCTTCCTGTCAGGCGTTGCTTGATAGTCATCTGATTGCGGAGTAATGCATGGAGTGGTTCATGGTGGGGCCAGACATTCTGGCGTGGTTGTTTCTGGCTAGCGTGATCGCCGGTTTTGTGGATTCAATTGCCGGCGGCGGCGGGTTATTGTCTATCCCAGTGCTGCTGGCGGCGGGGTTATCGCCTGCGCAGGTGCTGGCGACCAACAAGTTGCAGGCCGTGGGCGGTTCCTTTTCCGCCAGCCTGTATTTCATCCGTCGCAAAGCGGTGGATATGAAAATACTCCGGCTGACTGTGCCGTTGACCTTCCTGGGCGCGGTATTCGGCGCCTGGTTGATTCAACAGATTCATGCTGATTTCCTGCGAAAATTGCTGCCGGTGCTGGTGATCGGCATTGGTCTCTATTTTTTGCTGATGCCGAAAGTAGGAGATGATGATCGCCATGCTCGTCTGTCGCTGTTGCCGTTTTCTCTGTTGGGCGGTGCCTGCGTCGGGTTTTACGACGGTTTTTTCGGGCCGGGCGCGGGGTCGTTTTATGCGTTGGCGTATGTCACGTTGCTGGGGTTCAACTTGTCGAAAGCCACCGCACACGCCAAAGTGCTTAATTTTACTTCCAACTTCGGCAGCCTGCTGTTTTTCATGCTGGGCGGCCAGGTGGTATGGGGTATTGGTCTGGTGATGCTGGTCGGGCAAATTATCGGCGCCCGGCTGGGAGCCAGAATGGTGCTCACCAAAGGGCAGAAACTGATTCGCCCGATGCTGGTGATCATGTCTGCTCTGATGAGTATTAAATTGATTCATGACAACCACGGCAGCGAAATTGCGCGTTGGTTGGGACAGCTATTCTAATGACGATGTTGACTGAAACTGCAAGCACTCACCACTACGACCAGTTGATCACTATTTTCAACCAGTGTTTTAGTGAGGAATACAACACCCGCCTGGTGAAAGGCGACGATGAGCCTATCTATCTGCCGGCTGATAAGCAGGCGCCGTATCACCGGATTGTGTTTGCACACGGGTTTTATGCCAGCGCCATGCACGAGATTTCTCACTGGTGTATTGCTGGTGAAGAGCGGCGCAAATTAGTGGATTTTGGCTACTGGTATTGCCCGGACGGGCGCGATGCCGCGACCCAAAGCCAGTTCGAGGTGGTGGAAATTAAACCGCAGGCGCTGGAGTGGATGTTTTGCGTGGCTGCCGGCTTCCCATTTAATGTCAGTTGCGACAACCTCAATGGTGATGTTGACCCAGACCGCATCGCCTTTCAGCGTCGGGTACACGCGCAGGTGATGATTTATCTGCAACAAGGGGTATCCAGCCGACCTGCGCGTTTTATTCAGGCGCTACAGGATTTTTACCACACTGTGCCGCAAACTGCGGCGAGCTTTCCTTATCCGGCTGATCTGTGATGATCGACGGGCAACACGATAACTAAGGACCATCAATGATCGCAGAATTTGAGGCGCGCATCCTGACGCTAATTGACAACATGGTGGAGCACGCCAGCGATGATGAATTGTTTGCCAGCGGTTACCTGCGCGGCCACCTGACGTTGGCGGTGGCGCAAGCCGAAGCGCATGGCGAGCAGACGGCGCAGGCGCTGTATACACGAGTAAAAGACAGCCTGAATCAGGCGATTAAAAATGGCGAACTGTCGCCGCCGGATCAGGCGCTGGTGGCCCAGGTTTGGGACGCGCTCTACCAGCAGGCGCAATAGTCGCAACGTAGTTGTAGCATGGTTGTAATTAATGGTGGTAACAGTCTTGCGCGCCGCAATGGGCAGCAGCCTGCTTTGATCCGTGAAAGCGAACCGTCACCTGTTAAATTCCGTAACCGGCACTTCACTTGTGCGGTTACGGAATCAGTATGAACACGTTTTCTTCAAATTTGGTCAGGCATGACCAGCCTACAGCCCGTGCTTTTGCCGTAACCGAAACAGCAGCGCCTGTCTGGCATGGGCAACGCGTGGCTGGCGCAACGCACTGGGCTGCCAGAGCAAATAGTAACTTCGGCTGGCGCGTGCAATCGGCGCGGGAATTTCACTGAGTTCTCCGCGCTCAATATAAGGCGTACATAAATACGCCGGCAGGGCGCTCCAGCCAAATCCCTCACGCAATAAGCTGCACAAGGCGCGTAGATCCTGTCCGACCATCGCAGGAAGAATCGTGGGTGCTGGTACCCGGTTCGCCGCAAACCAGTTATCGATAAGCGGGAGCGTCAGGCTATAAGCCAGCACTGGCTCGGTTTGCATCGCCGTCAGTATATCCGGTGTGTTAATCAACCGGGCGACGACCTGAGGCGAAGCCACCGCCATGATTTCATCGGTCAGCATCAGTTCGCTTTTTAACCGGCTGTCATTCGCGGGGGCCGCTGAGATCCCCAGGTCGCAGTAGCCCTCGATCAGGCTTCGGGTAATCACGTCATAATCCCCCGTTTGCATCCGCACGCGTACCCCCACTTCCAGCAAAGGCAGTAATTGCCTGGCGACGACTTCAGCCAGAAAATCGGCATGACCAATGATTTGCAATGCGCCAGCCAGTTCCAGTGAGCGCGCTTTGGCTGAAGCCAGCGCGTTTTCTGCCTCATCAAGCCGGTCGCCAATATCTGCCGCCAGTTCATCAGCCGCAGAAGTAGGAATAACCCCCCGTGTTTGCCGGTCAAACAGCGGATGCCCAATCGAGGCTTCCAAACCGGCGATGTGCTGCGATACCGCAGGTTGCGTCAGGTTAAGCGTGCGTGCGGCTCCGCTGAGGGAACGCTGCCGATACACCTCAATAAAGGTTCTTAGCCGAACAAGAGACATAGGTTGCTCATAAAATTTTTTATACCCATACCCCAATATGCTAGTTAGTCACAGTTCATTAACACCAGTAAAGTGCGCTCTATCAAAACATAACTGCCTTTTATCAGAAAGGCAGCTTACAGGAAGTAAAGAAAAATTTATATCAGGGCCAGGGCGGTAAAAGACGCCGCACGATTCTTAAGAGAGCTATCACCATGCCTTTAGAGCAAATGAACAACGATTTAAAAGCGATATTGCAGACGATGAAGAACGCCCATATCGCTCATGGTCCGGCTGATGCCGCGCTGCGCCGCGACAGGCTGTTACGCAGCGCCCGGCTTATTCGGGAAAATTATTCTTCACTCAGCAAGGCGATGAATGCGGATTTTGGTCATCGCAGCCTGTATCAGTCGTTGGTGGCGGATATGGTGACAACGGTGAAAACGCTTGAGCATTCCGCGGAATATGTGGCGCAGTGGATGAAACCGGAGCGGGTTGATAGCCCGATGCCGGGTATGCAGACCTGGATACAGCATCAGCCGCTGGGTGTGATCGGGGTGATCAGCCCATGGAATTTTCCTATCAATCTGGCGTTTGGCCCGCTGGCCGGCGTGTTTGCCGCTGGCAACACCGCCATGCTGAAACCGTCGGAGCTGACGCCTGCCACATCGGAACGGCTGGCAGAACTGATTGCGCGTTACTTCGACCCGCTGGAACTGGAAGTGGTGCTGGGCGATGCGGCAATCGGCGCGGCGTTCAGCAGCCTGCCGTTTGACCATCTGGTCTTTACCGGCAGCTCTGCGGTTGGGCGCCATGTGATGCGCGCCGCGGCTGAGAATCTGGTGCCGGTGACACTGGAACTGGGGGGCAAGTCGCCGGTAGTTATCGATCAGGATGCGGATGTTAGCCTGGCAGCGCAGCGCACGTTGACGGTGAAGACCTTTAACGCCGGTCAGATCTGTCTCTCTCCTGACTATGTGATGTTGTTGGAAGAGCAGGTCGAGGCCTTTGTTAACGCCAGTAAGACGTTTATGGCTCAGGCGTTTCCGACGCTTCAGCAGAACCCTGACTATACGGCCATTATCACGCCGCGACACTATGATCGTCTGGTGGGGCTGTTGACAGATGCGGCAAACAAGGGCGCAACGCTGGTGAGCCTGGCACCTCAGGGCGAGCCGGATTTTGATGCGGCGACTCGCAAGATAGCGCCGCATCTGGTACTCAATGCCAGCGATGATATGCAGATTATGCAGGAAGAAATTTTCGGGCCGTTGCTGCCGGTTCGCACCTGCCATTCGCAGCAAGAGGCGATTGCTTACATCAATGCGCACCCGCGTCCGTTGGCAGCGTATTACTTTGGTCAGCAGGCGGAGCGGCAGACCACGTTTGCTGAACGCACCACATCAGGAGCACTGGTTATCAATGATGTGATGACGCACGCCAGCATCGATGCGTTGCCCTTTGGCGGGGTTGGCGCATCCGGCATGGGCGCTTATCACGGCATTCACGGTTTTCGCCGTTTTACCCATGAAAAGCCGATTGTGGTCCAGAATGAAGAGGGAACATCCAACCTGCGTTTACGGGCACCCTATAACGACAAGCTGTCTCAGCTTGAAGCGTTTCTGAACGGCTAATGTTTTCTCAATGACTAATGTTGCCTGAACGCCGAAAGTTGTCTAACTGATTAATGTAAAAGCACCCAATAAGGGTGATGTGAGGAGAATTACGATGAAAATATTGATGGTATTAACGTCCCACGACCAACTGGGAAACACTGGCAACAAAACCGGCTTTTGGCTTGAAGAGTTTGCTGCGCCTTATTACGTGTTTAACGATGCGGGTGCCGACATTGTACTGGCATCACCCGCTGGTGGGCAGCCACCGCTGGACCCGAAAAGCGATTTGCCGGATTTTCAAACCGAGCATACCCACCGCTTCAAAGCGGATTCGGCAGCCCAGCAGGCACTGGCCTCTACGTTGAAACTGGACAGCGTCAGCATGGACGACTTTGATGCGGTGTTTTATCCGGGGGGCCATGGCCCACTGTGGGATTTAGCCGAATCGCCGACTTCAATTGCCCTGATCGAAGCGTTTGAACGCGCCGGGAAACCCATCGGTTTCGTGTGTCATGCTCCGGGCGTGCTGCGTCATGTCAAGGCGGCTAATGGCGAACCGCTGATCAAAGGCCGCCGCGTCACCGGGTTTAGCAATGCGGAAGAAGCCGCGGTGGCATTAACCGATGTGGTGCCGTTTTTGATTGAAGATGAGTTTCAAAAACTGGGTGGCCTGTATTCCAAAGGGCCTGACTGGCACCCTTACCTTCTTGAAGATGGCAAGCTGATTACCGGCCAGAACCCGGCCAGCTCGGAAGCGGTTGCCAGCGCATTGTTAAAACAGCTAGCCTAATCAGTTGACACAAGGAAACGGACAAAAAATGGCCATAAAGTTACATCATCTGAATGAGTCGCGCTCCATACGTATCCTCTGGTTGCTTGAAGAAGCACAGCTTCCTTATGAGCTGATCCGCTACCAACGCAACCCGAATTCACATTTGGCGCCGGAAGAACTGAAAGTGATCCACCCGCTGGGGAAATCACCGGTAGTAGAGATAGATGGCAAGGTGATTGCCGAATCGGGCGCAATTGTTGAGTACATCATCAGCAAGTACGCGCCACATCTGGCCCCGGATGTTCAGGATGTGTGTTATGCCGACTACCTGCAATGGATTCATTTTGCAGAAAGCTCGGCCATGCTGCCTGTATTACTGAAAGTGTTTAATCAGTTTGAGAAGAAAAGCGGTCAGCCGTTGTACTTTCTGGATGACTATGCTGAAACGGAATTCAGAAAAGTGTTTTCTTATCTGAACGACTACCTTGCCTCGCGTGAGTTTATTGTCGGGCAACGTCTGACAGGCGCGGACTTTATGTTGGGCTTCGTGGTGCAGTTGGTTACGGAGCGGTTTAATCTGGGGCAGCAATACCCCCATATTCTCCGTTATTCAACGCGACTGTCTGAGATGCCGAGCTGGCAGCGGACAAAACGTCTGGATTCGCCAGCATAGCAAGGCCCGTTGTCGGCACGCAGGCCAGCCCTGGTCGGCAACGCGGGTATAACAGCGGTGATGGCGGTGATAATGACAGGTTTGATCCCGTTAAAACTGTCAGAACCGTGGTGTTTTTGGATGGTGTCCCGCCGGATGGTGGGCACAATCTAACGAAAGCGTTCGGATATTGATAAGCAGGTTTTCCAACCGTCGTCATCCAGTACCAATGCTGTTGATGTTGTAATAAAGCGTGGCGTCATGCTGTTGATCAGTTGCGCCAGCAAAACCGTGAGTTGTTCAAACTCATCGCTCAGTAACGTGTGCTTATCCCGATTTTCCCCTGTTGTCTTCATCGCCGTGCAATTGTCATTTACCTTATTGTGTTTTAGCCGGTCAGCTACGTTGAATGGCGACAATCGCACCAGAGCAGGCTCTGATGCGATGTATTTCAGATTGATGCAACCGGTTGGCTACGATGAAACCAGACTACCCGACATCTGGACAATGAGAAATCGGACGATTAGAAACTTTCCCAACTCGTTTCGCTGGCGGTAGTCACAGGTTTTTTCCCCGGTGAAAGGAGACGTGGTGCCGGTGCCGAGGGACCGCTCGCTAACGCGGGAGCTGTATGGTTACCGACCGTAAACTGCCCAACCAACTGGTTTAAGATCATGGCCTGCTCTTGCAGGGAATGAGACGCCGCAGAGGCTTCCTCGACCAGCGAGGCGTTCTGTTGAGTCACATCATCCATCTGATTGACTGCCTGATGAACCTGATTGATCCCCTTGCTTTGCTCTTCGGTGGCAGCAGAGATTTCGCTCATCAAATCGGTGACTTGCTGAATAGCCTCTTTCATGGATGACATGTTTTTGCCTACATCACCTGCCTGCTCGGCACCGGTCAGGATCAGGGCGTTGGAGGTATCAATCAAATCCTTGATTTCACGTGCAGCGGTGGAGGAGCGTTGTGCCAGTGTGCGCACTTCACCGGCGACGACGGCAAACCCACGTCCTTGTTCTCCGGCACGCGCGGCTTCTACGGCGGCGTTCAACGCCAGGATATTGGTTTGAAACGCAATGCCTTCAATCAGGGCGATAATATCGGTGACTTTACTGCCACTGGTGCGGATCTTATCCATGGTTTCCAGCATGGTTGTGACCGAATCGGCACTGTTGACTGATATCTTGCTGGCATTTCCCGCCAGCATACTGGCTTGCTGGGTGTTTTCCGCATTCTGGCGCACCGTCTCGCTGATTTGCGTCATGCTGGCGGCGGTTTCTTCCAGTGAGGCAGCTTGTTGTTCGGTTCGGGAAGAAAGGTCTTCATTACCGGCGGCGATTTGCATTGCCGCGCTGCCAACTGATTGCGCAGCGGTGCTGACGGAAGCCAACGTACTGGCGACGCGCTGCATCAGCGTATTAAATGCTCGTGCGGTGATGCCGATCTCATCTTTGCGCTGGTCGTCTGCTTTAATGGTCAGATCCAGGGTAGTGCTGGCAGTTTCCATGACCCGACTCATGTTGCCGAGGCTTTTTCGAATACTGAGAATGGTTTTTACTGCCAGAAAGCTGGTCAGCAATATAGTTAACAGTGCGCCACTTAATAAACTGACCCAGCTTTGGTTATAAATTCGTGTATTCGTCTGGCGCAGCTCATCACCAATTCTGACATTCAAAGCAAACTGCTTGCGGTAGGTGTCCAGCATGTCGCGCACGGCTTCACCCGGCCCGCCGGCGCCCTGCAACATGCTCAGTGAGAGATCTTTCTGATTGGCTTTTACGGCAGCCAGAAAAGTCGGTAACACCGACTGTAATTTTTTGACATTCTCCATTGACGCAAGGGTCAGATTTTTGTCTTCCTCATCGGAGATATTATTCTTCATATAGTAGTCATTGATCGATTTGATATCCTCAATGGTTTTATTAAGATTTTGTTCTATATCGGGTAATTTACTGGCATCTGCTGTGGTCTGATAACGGTAGAGAAAAAGCACCAGAGCATTGGTTTTATCCACGGCGTTATTCAGGTCCTTGATACTGGCGACAGCATTATCCTGTACATAATCGGCGCGAGATTGAAAGCCGGATAACAGTGACAGGGTAATCATAACCAGTGCAATCAGTGCCAGAGATAACAATGAAAACGTTAGTAACAAGCGTTGCGTAATATTCATAACTTCTCCGTTTTATTCCTGTGGTGCGTCAGGTTACTGATGCGCTGGCTTTATTATTTTGCCCCGCGGTAGACGGGGGTGTGGCACACCAGGTTCAACGTTGCTGCTTGCTCGCTGCGTTGCTTTTTCCTGGTCGTGATTGACCGGGTTCCCGTGAGGAGGCAGTGCCGTCACATTGTTAGGATCATCACGGGTCCTGATCTGAACGATTCGGAGCAGTCATCATGATGAAAACGCCAGTGTTTGTCCTGCAACCTGAACGATTGTGTTATGGACACATGGTGTAAAGCGTGTACTGAATCGGGACAGGTCAACACCGGATAAGCTGCTGACAGTTCATGACTCCTTAGCTGTTATCGACAATGAAACCGGTATCTTGATGATTTTTATCCGAGTAACCGATTGAAATTTCACTTAAATGATACAATTTGGCTATTAATTAGCCTTTGTTGATCGTTAAAATCGTTAATTTTTATGTACTAAATTGATGGGAAGTGGAAGGAATTTATTATTTAATGAATTGAAATTATTAATAAAAAATCAAAAAAACGTCTTAAAAATAGACGGCGTTAATGATAGTGGGGCTTATGATTAATGATTTGTTGTTGTGATGTATCATTTTTTGCATTGAGCCATCACATCGGATGTGTTGCGGGTGATAATTGAATAGTGCTTATCATTAAAACAGGTCGATAAAGCTAGTTATTCGAAAAAAAATGATAAATCTGGCGGCGTGGCAGGAAACTGGGAGAGAGACCGGGAAATGCCCGGCCTTGAGAGTGTGATATGGCACAAACGAGCGTTGTTATCTTGCTGGCTGCCTTTCCATCAGGATGACGGCAGCCTGTCTATATGTTGCTGACAAGAGATGTTAGCGGATGTGAGGGGCTTTGCCTTTCAGCAATTTTCTTACCCAAAAACGATGAGGATGTAACGCCGCCAGCGTGTCGCCATCCAGCGGCAGCGGTTCGCCAAACAGTTGCGACGCCAGAATTTCGGCGGCCAGCGGCGCGGAGCATAAACCGCGCGACCCCAACGCGCCAATCAGATAGAGATTCGGCCACGATGGCGCGTCGCTCACCTCAGTACCCGCGGTAAGCTGTCTGGGGAGATCCTGATAGTCGGTCAGTGTTTGCTGGTAATCCGGCACCTGACCGAGCAACGGCAGATGATCGCGGATGGCGCAACGTACGCCGCATCGCGCCTGTTGCCCGGAAATATCTATCGAGGCGGTCCAGTCGCTGTCGGGCAGGCAATCAATCAGCCGCTGACGGTTTTGCTGCTGATCGGTGTCGCGGTAATCGGTGTCCGTATCGCCCCGATGATAGCTGGCGCCGATGCAATGCGTGTGGTGGCGCGGGCTGACCGGCGTCAGATAACCATCGTAGCACAGCACCTGACGCAGCGCAGACAGCGTGGGCGTATCGGGAATATGGCTGACCTGGCCGCGTACCGCGTAGACGGGCAACTGCCGGGTCTGCTCCCAGTCGTTGATCTGATGACCATTTGCCAGCACTACCGCGGGGTGTTGTACCTGACGTCCATCCGACAGCGTTAGCTGCCAGCCGCCGTCGGTGTGTTTAAGTGTCGTCACGCTGACAGACAAATGCGCCTGAAGACCCTGCTGGCAGGCCAGAGTAAAAGCCGAGGCGGTCAATTCAGCCGGGCATAGCCAGCCGCCCAGTGGGTAGGTGATGCCGTGAGTGTGTAACGGGACACCGGCCTGTTCGCTCAGGGTGCTGGCGTCTGCCGGTCGCACCAGCGTATCCGGCCAGTTGCCGGCCAGAATCTGTGCTATTTTACGCGTACTTTTTTCATCAAAGGCCAGTTGGCTGACGCCGCACCAGTCGTGTTCAAATGCCACGCCTTGTGCCGCCAGAGCATCGTAACAGCGGCGAGCGAAGTCGAACGCGGTGGCGAAGAAACCTGATAATACATCCTGCTTGTCGTTCAACAGCGGATAGAGCGCGCCCTGACGATTGCCGGAAGCGCGCTGGCCTACCTGTTGGTCGGCGCAATACAGCGTTACCTGAGCGCCGCGGCGCAGCAGTGCCAGCGCTGTCAGCACCGCGGCGATGCCACCGCCGACGATAGCCACCTCTTGCGGGTTTGCCGCTGCCGGTCGCGCGTACCACGGCATGGGGTGCGGCTGTTCACTGCTGTGTTGCACGGTGCCGCTCAGCATTTCCCGCTTCTGCCCGAATCCTTTGATTTTGCTGACGTGGAATCCCGCCTGTTGCAGACCCCGGCGCACAAAACCAGCGGCGGTAAAGGTGGCGAAGGTCCCCCCGGTGCGGCATAGCCGCGCCATCGCGTTAAATAACGCATCGGTCCACATGTCGGGGTTTTTGGCCGGGGCAAACCCATCCAGAAACCAGGCGTCGATATGGTGAGTAAGACTGTTGTCCAGTTTGGGTAGCAGTGTGTTGACGTCGCCGAACCACAGATCCAGCGTGATGCGTCCTTGCGCCAGAATCAGCCGATGACAGCCGGGCAGGGCCTGCGGCCAGTGCTGACGCAGTTCGTCGGCGAAGGGAGCCAGCTCCGGCCAACGGGCGTGTGCGGCGGCGAGATCCGACTGACGCAGCGGAAATTTCTCAAAACTGATGAAGTGCAGACGTTGCAATGCGGTATTCGGTTGCTGCTGACGGAACTGGTCGAACGCCTGCCATAGCGTCAGGAAGTTCAGCCCGGTGCCAAAACCGGTTTCCGCCACGGTACACACCGGGCCAGCATGGTCAAGGAAACGCTGGGGAAAGCCGTTGCCTTGCAGAAAGACGTAGCGGGTTTCCGCCAGCCCGTCCTGGTTGGAGAAGTACACATCATCAAACTGTTGCGACACAGGTGTACCCTGAGTATTCCAGTTCAGATCTGCGTGCTGGATGGAAGGGCTTGTCACGGTAACTAACTCATTGTTCAGACGGTGGCGCGATTCTAGCGACTGGTTGATTAAGTCGCAAATTTGAGAAAAGTTAGTCTGATCGGACTTGTTCAGCTTACATCTGTACGCTAAAGTGCGGAGCTAAATCCAAACTCTAACAAATGGAATGAGGTATTGAATGAAACGTGCGGTGATTACGGGTCTGGGGATTCTGTCTAGTATCGGTAATAACAAAGAAGAAGTGCTGGCATCCCTGCGTGAAGGCCGCTCTGGCATCACGTTCTCCCAGGAGTTGAAAGATTCCGGTATGCGCAGCCACGTATGGGGTAATGTTAAGCTGGATACGGCAGGCCTGATCGAACGTAAGATTGTGCGTTTTATGAGTGATGCCTCCATTTACGCATACCTGTGTATGGAAGAGGCGGTTAAGGATTCCGGGCTGGCGGAAGAAACGTATCAGAACAATCCGCGGGTCGGGTTGATCGTCGGTTCCGGCGGTGGTTCCCCGCGTTTCCAGGTATTTGGCGCTGATGCCATGCGCAGCCCGCGCGGCCTGAAAGCCGTTGGCCCTTATGTGGTAACCAAGGCGATGGCCTCCGGTGTGTCTGCCTGTCTGGCGACGCCGTTCAAAATCCATGGCGTGAACTACTCCATTAGTTCGGCCTGTGCCACGTCTGCACACTGCATCGGCAACGCAGTTGAGCAGATTCAAATGGGTAAACAGGATATCGTGTTTGCCGGCGGCGGCGAAGAGCTGTGCTGGGAACTGGCGTGTGAGTTTGACGCCATGGGCGCGCTGTCTACTAAATACAACGAAACGCCGGAACGCGCTTCTCGTACCTATGATGCTGATCGTGACGGTTTCGTTATCGCCGGCGGCGGTGGCATTGTAGTGGTGGAAGAACTGGAGCACGCGCTGGCGCGTGGGGCGCACATCTATGCTGAAGTGGTGGGCTACGGTGCGACGTCTGATGGCGCCGACATGGTTGCGCCGTCAGGCGAAGGTGCCGTGCGCTGCATGAAGCTGGCGTTGCAGGATGTTGACACGCCGGTAGATTATATCAATACCCACGGCACCTCGACGCCGGTGGGTGACGTGAAAGAACTGTGGGCGATCCGCCAGGTGTTCGGTGACAATGTTCCGCCGCTCTCTTCTACCAAAGCAATGACAGGTCACTCACTGGGTGCGGCGGGCGTGCAGGAAGCCATTTATTCGCTGCTGATGCTGGAGCACGGCTTCATTGCACCAAGCATCAACGTTGAAACGCTGGACGAGCAGGCGCAGGGCATGAACGTGGTTACTGCACCGACTGAACGTAACCTGACGACTGTTATGTCTAACGGTTTTGGATTCGGCGGCACCAATGCCGTGCTGGTAATGCGCAAATACGCACAGTAACCGTAAAGCAGTTATCATCGTCTAAGAATACCGGGCATTGCCCGGTATTCTTTTGTCTGACGTTCGTTGCCTTAATCCGATTTTCCCGCTTATTTTTTATTGTCTTACAGCACTACCCACATCAACAGCGCTACCACCAGTATTGTCACCAGCACCAGCCCGATAGGTTTATTGACCAGTGACCGCCACTCCTGCGGCAAGGCTATGATTAACGGGTGGATAAACGGCTGTAGTGGTGTAGTGGAATCGCCCTGTATCTGCTGGAGTCGCCGGCGGTACAAGAACGTTACCACATCACTGATTTGCGATGGGGTGAGCGGCGTTTGCGGTGTCATATTCAGGGTGTTGCGGGTGAAATCCTGTAACAGTTGCTGTTCCTGCTGGTCGAGCGGTTGTTTCAGCGCTGCCTGCAGCGTATGCAACGTGGGTGGGGTATGTTGCTGTAACAGCACGCTTTGGGTATTGAGAAACTGGCTTAACACCTGAAAGTTCTTCGCCGGAATCGGATCGCCGGTTTTCAATCCCTGCATGTTCATCAGCGTGTGCCAGACTTTACCCGGTGATTCACCGCTTAGCGCCACCAGTTTTGCGACTAACTGGTTGAGCTGGTTGTGTTCTGCGGGCAGCAAGGCACGGTCTGGCAGCGTGATCGCTGACGGATTACCCGGTACGACGCCTGCCTGCAACATGGCCGCCAGTTGCTGAGATGTTTTCGGCAGTGGTGAGGGAATCGTGGCGGCGGTAGGGGTTTGGGGAAACGGAAGTGCCTGCCCGTTGGCGGTATTGCCAAACGGCAGTGCAGTCGTATTTCCGCCTGTGGACAGTAGCGTAGTGGCCTGCGGCAACTGGCCGTTTTGCAGCAGCGTCACCACCAGTTTCAGTTGCGAAGGCGTCAGCGAACTCAGCACGGTATGACCAAACTGCTGACGGATGAAATCACTGACGGCCTGGCGGTTATTTCCTTGCGACAGCAGGCTGGTCAGTTGTTGCAGCAGCTGACGCGTATCCTGCGAACCCTGTACGGTGGTCAGCCGGTTCTGCAAACTCTGCTCGGCGGCTGGAAACTGGCTGGCGAGCAGTTCCGCGTTATTTTTGTTACCCAGTTCCGCTCGTGCGGTTGCCCAGATTTCTGCTGGGCTGGCACCGCTCAGGGTAGAGATCTGCGTCACCAGCTTTTCCAGCGTAGTGCGTTGCGCCAGCGTCAGCGGTAAATCGTCCGTCTGGGATGCCGCGTTTTTCGACAACGCGGTTTCCAGCGGTTTTTCTCCCGGCAGAGGAACATTACCGGAGTTACTGATCGGTTGCATGGTGTGATCCTTACCGTAGACGCTCGACGGGATGTCGCCTCAGCCTGATGACGTTATCGCTATCGTATCTGTCATCAGTATATCTGGCTTCATCATAACAACGGTGCGGTATTACTGATAGTCGTCGGAGATGAGCAGCGTAAATTCCGTGTTGCGAAGTCAACCGGTGAGAAAATGCATGGCTGGTGCGCTCTCAACGGGTAAAGCGGCGCGCGGATGCGTCATCCGCGGCGCTCGCTGTATACCGCTGGTGTCAGGTTAGGTACGGGGAATGGACTGAAGCTGGGTACGGCGGCGACGCCAGTATTTCAACACCGGCGGCACCAGCAGAATCAGCACTGCCATTGCCAGTAATGTCTGGCTGATATGGCCCTCCCACAGGATGGATAACCCACCGTTACTGATGGACAACGCCCGGCGCAGGTTTTGCTCCAGCATTTCCCCCAGCACAAAGCCCAAAATCAGCGGCGACATCGGGAAGTGCATTTTACGCAGCAGGTAACCGAACACCCCCAGCCCAACCATCAGCAGCAGGTCAAAGGTGGTGCTGTGCACGGCATAGACGCCGACGGCGGAAATGGCGGCTATCGCCGGTACCAGAAACCACATTGGAATAGCCAGCATCCGGGTGAACAGGCCAATCATCGGCAGATTGAGCAGTAACAGCATCAGGTTGCCGATCAGCATGGCGGCGATAAGCCCCCAGACGATATCCGGCTGCTCGGTAAACATGGCCGGGCCGGGCGTAATGTTGTACAGCGTCAGTGCGCCCATCATCACCGCAGTCGTGCCGGAGCCGGGCACGCCCAACGTCAGCATGGGAATGAAGGAACCACAGGCTGAGGCGTTGTTGGCCGCTTCCGGTGCGGCCACGCCGCGAATATCGCCTTTGCCGAAGCTGTCGCTGTTGCCGCTGATTTTTTTCTCCGTCATCCAGGCCATGGCACTGGCGATGGTTGCGCCAGCGCCCGGCAGTATCCCGACAAAGAACCCCAACAATGAAGAACGTAACGTCGCGCCAACGCACTGCATCCCTTCCCGAACGTTGAACAACATGCGTCCGGTCGCTTTGGTTACCTTTTGTCCGCTGCCGGTTTGCTCCAGCATCAACAGGATTTCACTGACGGAAAACAGGCCAATTACCACCACCACGAACTGGATGCCGTCAGACAAATGAACACTGTCGAAGGTAAAACGATACACGCCGGTATTGGCGTCCACACCGACGGTTGCCATCGACAACCCAATCAGCGCCGCCAGAAAAGATTTCAGCGGGTTGTGGCTCATCATGCTGCCGAGGCAGGCAATGGCGAACACCATCAGGGCGAAGTATTCGGCGGGGCCAAATGCCAGCGACCAGTTGGCCAGCAAGGGCGCGAACAGAATGATGCCGGCAATAGCGATGCTGGAACCGACGAACGAACTGACGGCGGAAATAGACAACGCCACGCCGGCTTTGCCTTGTTGCGCCATCGGGTAACCGTCAAGGGCAGTCATAATCGCGCCGGCGTCGCCCGGTACGTTGAGTAAAATGGAGGAGATACGCCCGCCGTATTCACAACCGAGGTAAACGGTAGCGAGCAGAATCAACGCCGATTCCGCCGGTAATTTGAGCGCGAAGGCCAGCGGCATCAGGATCGCTACGCCGTTGATCGGACCAAGACCGGGCAACAGCCCGACAATGGTGCCGATAAAACAGCCGATCAGTGCAATCATCAGGTTTTGCGGCGTCATCGCCACCGCGAAACCTTGCATCAGAAAAGACCAGATATCCATAAACATGTCCTCCGGTTAGAGCCACGTGCCAGCCGGCAGCGTGACATCGAGCAGTTTATCGAAGGCGTAAAACAGGGATACGCCCATCACCGCGCCGGATAACGCCGCCACCCACCACAGCGCGCCAAACAGCATACCCATGCCGCATCCCAGCAGGGCGGTGGTCAATGGGAAGCCCAGCGGTTCAAACAGCCAGGCGTACAGCGCCAGCATGATCACCAACAGCAACAAGCGCTGGCGAACTGGTGAGGAAGGCCAGATCGGGGTATCTGGTTTTCGCAGCAGCATCAGGGCCGCACACAGCGTCATCAACCCCAGTATGGCGACGGGAAACGGGCGTGGGCCGACCGGCTCGTAACTGTATTCACTTTGAATCTCCCAACCGATAAACAAGCCGATAAGACATAGCACCAGCCAGACTCCGGCAAACAGACGATCACTCATGAGGCGTTCTCCTCTTATTTAGCCAGCCCGAACAACTTCGCCTGTTCGCGGTAATCCGCGACCTGTTTTTTGACGTAGGTATCCAGCGCCTGTCCGGTCAGGTTGAACTCAAACAGACCTCGCAGATCGCGCTGTTTTTTGAACTCGTCGGTGGCGGCGATTTTCTTAAACGCCTGTTCCCACCACTGGTAGCTGGCTTCACTAACTTTGGGACCGAGATAAAAGCCGCGGATGATTGGCCACACCAAATCGTATCCCTGTTCTTTGGCTGTAGGGACTCCGGCCAGTTGCCCCGGCAGACGTTGCTCGGAAAACACCGCCAGTACCCGGATTTTTCCGCCCTGCAGGTGGGGCACCATTTCGCTGATATCACCGGAAACTGCCTGAACATGACCGCCCAGCATGGCAGTCAGCGGTTCCCCGCCGCCTTCAAACGCAACGTAGCGCATATCACGCGGATTTATTCCAGCGTGGCGCGCCAGCATCGCGGTTTTCATCCAGTCCTGACTGCCGATGGAGGCACCGGCACCCACAACTACCTGATTGGGGTTTTTCTGCATCGTGGTGAGCAGATCTTTCAGCGTTTGATAAGGGGAATCGGCACGTACGGCAATCATACCGTAATCCGTACCGACTGCGGCCAGCCATTTCACATCGTCAACGCCGTAGCGCCCAAATTTTCCCTGAGCCAGATTAAGCAGCGATCCGCCGGAAAAGGCAACCACGGTGCCGGGTTCGTCCGGGCGTTGTGCCACAATGGCATTATAGGCGACCGCGCCTACACCACCGGGCATATAGGTGACGCGCATTGGGCTGTCGAGCGTGCCGGTTTCCTGCAGCGATATTTGCAGCAGTTTGCAAGTTAAATCAAAGCCGCCGCCCGGCTTGGCTGGGGCGATGCATTCGGTACGGGTTGGCGCGGCCGCCTGAGCGGGTGTTGCATTTGCAAACAATCCACACAGTGTCAGAGAAAGGGCGAGGTATTTTTTCATTGTCATTTCTTCCTTTATTTTTATCGTTCCCGAAACGGGAACGTTGTTGAATTGTTAACGCTGTAATCTTTCAGTTACCTTTCGGTTATTAGAAATGTGTTCAGGATGTGATTAACGTCGCTTAAAAAAACGGTCATACCTGAGGGACAATGGGCAGCGGAAGGCTACCGAAAGGAGAGGGCAATGTTGATAAAGGCTGGCAGCGATGCGACTTTTACTGGTTGAGGATCATCCGGAACTGGCCCACTGGTTGAAAAAGGCCCTGAGTGAGGCGGGATTCGCTGTCGATCTGGTCGGCGATGGCGTGGCGGCGGATCACCTGTTGCAGCAGGAAGCCTATACGCTGGTGGTGCTGGATGTGTCATTGCCGCGCATGGACGGTCTGGCGTTGCTGGCACGGTTGCGTAAGCGCGGTCAGAACCTGCCGGTGCTGTTGCTGACAGCCCGCACCAGCGTGGCAGACCGGGTAAAGGGGCTGAACCTTGGGGCGGATGATTACCTTACCAAGCCGTTTGAACTGGCTGAGCTGGAGGCGCGTTTGCGTGCGTTGCTGCGGCGCAGTCAGAGGCAGATGCAGGAAGTACAACGCCTGGGCTCCCTCAGTTGGCACGATGAAGGTTATTTTCTGTTGCAGGATAAACCGCTGGCGCTGACGCCGCGCGAGCAGGCGGTGCTGCATACGTTGATGCAGCGTCGTGGCCGCCCGGTATCACGTCAGTATCTGTATGAGCAGGTGTTTACGCTGACGGACGAGGCCAGCCCGGATAGTCTGGATCTCTACGTGCACCGTGTTCGGAAAAAGCTGGCGGGCAGCGATGTGATGATTGTCACCTTGCGTGGGCTGGGGTATAGCCTGGAGTGCGGCCATGTTGAAAGTTAATTCGTTGCGCGGTCAGCTGATGTTGTATCTCGGCGTGCCGATGGCGCTGTTGTGGGTATTGTCGGTCTGGAGCCATTATCACAGCGCGAAAGCGGCGGCGACGCAGGCTTACGACCGTACTCTGCTGGCGTCGGCGCGTACCGTGGCTGAGCGGCTAACGGTGCGCAACGGGCAACTGGCGGTGGATGTGCCCTGGGTGGTGCTGGATAGCTTTGAGCGCAATATGAATGATCAGCTCTATTATCAGGTGCTGACCCCGCAGGGCAGCACGCTCTCCGGCTATGATGACCTGCCGCGGTTGCCCCATGGTATTCCGTTATCGCGGCACTATCCGGCGCTGGCGCATTTTTATGATGCGCGTTATCACGGTCGGCCCATCCGGGTAGCGGCGTTGTGGCAACCGGTTTATGAACCCGGTATGGAAGGCATGGTGCTGATTCTGGTGGCGGAAACGCTGAGTTCCCGTGAAGCCTTCGCGCACCGGCAATTGCTGATTGCGTTGATCAGCCAGAGTGCGCTGGTTGTGCTGGCCTTGTTGCTGGTGCTGCTGCTGTTTCGCAAACTCTTGCGACCACTGCGCCAGTTGTCCGGACTGATGGCGCGCCGGGAACCGGGAGACCTGACGCCATTACCGCCGCTGTTGCCCTGGCCTGAAATGCAGCCGTTGCTGGTGGCATTTAACCGTTATATCGAACGGCTCAGAGGGTTGATTCAACGGCAAGAGCGTTTTGGCGCCGATGCGGCGCATCAGCTTCGAACGCCGCTGGCGGTGTTGAAGACTCAGGTCGGCGTAGCACTCAATAGCTCGCAGCCTGTGCAGTGGCGCGACAGCCTGACGGCTATGAGCGCTACGCTGGACGACACCATCCAGTTGACGGACCGTCTGCTACAACTGTCACGCCTGAGGGCGCAGGATAGCAAAGAACACACCTGGCAGACTGTGGATGTGGCCGAGCTGGTGCGGGATGCCTGTTTTTCCCGTTTACCGCTGGCGCGCAGCCGACAAATCGATCTGGGATACGAAGGCGACGAACGCTGCCTGATTCGCGGCGAACCGTTGCTGCTGGCGGAGTTGTGCGCCAACTTGCTGGATAATGCGCTGAAATACACGCCATCGGGCGGCGTGGTGACGGCCAGAGTGCAGGCGCAGCAACTGGACGTTGACGACAGCGGCCCTGGAATTCCGGCTGCTGAACGTGAGCAGGCGATGAGACCATTCCACCGCCTGGATAACCGCCATAGCCTGCCGGGAGCGGGACTAGGGTTGGCGCTGGTCAGGGATATCGCCCTCTGGCACCGAGCCAGGGTGCAGTTACTGGATAGCCCGGAACTGGGCGGTCTGCGGGTGCGGATAGCCTTTGGCGAGCCGCCCTCCTGACGAGACACCTTTCGCCTGATTATTTCAGACAGGAAGCCGGTTCCTGTCGTCAGTGTTCCCGTCTGCCGGTTTGTGGCAGAATAATGCCCTTCGTTTTATCGCGGCGGCGTGGGTGTCGTCGGCGGTCTATCAGGAAAGCCAACGTGAAAATCCTAGTTGATGAAAATATGCCTTACGCTCAGGCGCTGTTCAGCCGTCTGGGCGAGGTAACGGCGGTGCCGGGACGGCCAATTCCGACGGATGCCCTGAACGGGGCGGATGCCCTGATGGTGCGTTCAGTCACGAAAGTGAACGCCGAACTGTTGACCGGCAAAACGGTGAAATTTGTCGGTACGGCAACAGCAGGCACCGATCATGTCGATGAAGCCTTCCTGCGTCAGCAGGGGATCGCCTTTTCCGCGGCACCCGGCTGCAATGCCATTGCGGTGGTGGAGTATGTGTTCTCCGCCCTGTTAATGCTGGCGGAACGCGATGGTTTTGCGTTGGCGGACCGTACCGTTGGTATCGTTGGGGTAGGTAACGTGGGTTCTCGCCTCAATGATCGGTTAAAGGCGCTGGGCGTACGCACGCTGCTGTGCGACCCGCCGCGGGCGGACCGCGGAGACCGTGAGCCGTTCCTGTCGCTGGACGAGCTGGTGGAGCAGGCTGATGTGCTGACCTTTCATACCCCGCTGTTGAAAGACGGGCCTTATGCCACCTGGCATAGCGTAGATGCCGCGCTGCTGGCGCGTCTGAAAGACGGCACGATTCTGATCAACGCCTGTCGCGGCCCGGTAGTGGATAACGCCGCCTTGCTGGCCGCGTTGCAAGGCGGCAAAAACATCAGCGTGGTGCTGGATGTGTGGGAGCCGGAGCCGGCGCTGTCTGTTGAGCTGCTCGAACTGGTTGACATCGGCACTGCCCACATCGCTGGTTATACCCTGGAAGGTAAGGCGCGCGGCACCACTCAGGTGTTTGAAGCCTGGAGCCGTTTTATCGGTCAGCCGCAGCAGGTCGCTTTGTCGTCGTTGCTGCCGGTGCCGGAGCTGGCCGAAGTGACGCTGACAGTGCCGCTGGATGAGCATCAGCTCAAACGGCTGGTGCATCTGGTGTATGATGTGCGCCGCGATGACGCCTTATTGCGTCAGGTTGCGCACGTACCCGGCGAATTTGACCGGTTACGCAAGTGCTATCAGGAACGGCGCGAGTGGTCATCGCTGCATGTCGTCTGTGCCGATCAGGAGAGCGCCGGGCAGTTGAACCGGCTTGGTTTCACTGCGTCGGTTAACGATCACTCATTTCCTGTATCAAAATCAGATTAATCCGGGCGATGTAACCATCGTCCGGTGTGTTTTATTCATTATTGTTGGGGAGAACGATCACATGTCCAATGGCTGGAATATCGCGTTGCTGGGTGCGACCGGCGCCGTCGGCACCGCATTGCTGGAGCTGTTGCAGGAGCGTGAGTTTCCCGTGGGTGAACTCTATGCGCTGGCGAGTGAAAACAGCGTCGGCGAGAGTTTACGTTTTAATGGTCGCTCGCTGCGCCTGGAAGACGCTGCGGATTTCGACTGGTCGCAGGTACAACTGGCCTTTTTCGTAGCGGGTATGGAAACCAGCGCTCACTATGCGGAAACGGCAGCCAACGCCGGGTGTCTGGTGATTGACAGCAGCGGCGTGTTTGCGCTGGAGCCGGACGTGCCGCTGGTGGTGCCGGGCGTTAATCCGCACGTGCTGGCGGATTACCGCAACCGCAATATCGTGGCGGTGGCGGACAGTCTCACCAGCCAGTTACTCACGGCTATCAAACCGCTCACCGAACAGGCTGGGCTGTCGCGTCTGCATGTCAGCAACCTGCTGTCGGTATCGGCTTACGGCAAGGCGGCGGTGGATGATTTGGCCGGTCAAAGTGCGCGTTTGCTCAATGGCATTCCGGCTGAACCCGGCCTGTTCCCGAAACAACTGGCGTTCAATTTGCTGCCGCTGCTGGCGGATAGCGAAGGCAGCGTGCGCGAGGAACGTCGGCTGGTGGATCAGGTACGTAAGGTGCTACAGGATGACGGTCTGCCGATTTCGGTCAGTTGCGTGCAGTCGCCGGTATTTTACGGTCACGCGCAGGTGGTGCATCTGGAGGCGCTGCGTCCGCTGTCTGCCGATGAGGCCCGCGACGTGCTGGCGCAGGCAAGTGATGTGGTGCTGAGCGAAGAAGAGGACTACCCAACGCAGGTGGAAGATGCTTCCGGCAATGTGCAACTGAATATCGGTTGTCTGCGTAACGATTACGGTATCCCAGAACTGCTGCAGTTCTGGTCTGTGGCCGACAACATCCGCTTCGGCGGTGCGTTGATGGCGATAGAAACCGCTGAACGGCTGATTGAGGAGTACCTGGGGTAATGACGGCGTTGCAGCACGCGGGTGACGAGGCGCCGCTGAAAATTGCCCTGGGGATCGAATATGACGGTAGTCGTTATTACGGCTGGCAGCGTCAGGCTGAGGTAGACAGCGTTCAGGGTTGCCTGGAGGCGGCGTTGTCTCAGGTGGCGAACGAACGGATCGACGTGTTTTGCGCCGGTCGTACCGACGCCGGGGTACATGCTACCGGGCAGGTGGTGCATTTCACTACTCATGCGGTGCGCAAAGACGCCGCCTGGACCATGGGGGTGAACGCCAACTTGCCGCCGGATATCGCAGTGCGTTGGGTCAAAACGGTGGATGAGGCGTTTCATGCTCGTTTCAGCGCCACAGCCCGTCGTTATCGCTACGTGATTTATAACCGGCGTTTCCGCCCGGCTATCTTGTCGCAGGGGGTGACGCATTATTATCTGCCGCTGGATGCCGAGCGTATGCACCGTGCCGGTCAGTGCCTGCTGGGTGAGAACGACTTTACCTCATTTCGGGCGGTGCAATGTCAGTCTCGCACGCCGTGGCGTAACCTGATGCACCTGCGGGTAACGCGCCAGGGGGATTACGTGGTCGTGGATATCAAAGCCAACGCGTTTGTCCATCACATGGTGCGCAATATCGTTGGCAGCCTGATGGAGATTGGGTGCGGTAACCAGCCGGAAAACTGGATGGGCGAATTGCTGGCGGCGAAAGATCGTACCTTGGCTGCCGCGACGGCAAAGGCCGATGGGTTGTACCTGGTTGCTGTGGATTATCCGCAGGATTTCGGTATTCCCTGCGCGTCGATGGGACCGCTGTTTCTGCCGGATGAGGCGATGTCATAGATAAGGCGATGTTATATATAAGGCGATCTTATAGATAAGGTAATGTCATAAAAGGTAACCGGCGCGCCGTCTATAAACGGTGAAGTCGGCATTGAACTGGATAAGGACGCGATTATGCTGGATTTTGTACGGTTTATGATTGATTTTATCCTGCACATTGATGTGCATCTGGCCGAGTTGGTGGCACAGTACGGCGTATGGATCTACGCGATTTTGTTCCTGATTCTGTTTTGCGAAACGGGGTTGGTCGTCACGCCATTCCTGCCCGGCGACTCGTTGTTGTTTGTTGCAGGTGCGTTGGCTTCGCTGCCGACCAATGACCTGAACGTCCACACCATGGTGGCGTTGATGGTGGTCGCAGCGGTGCTGGGCGATGCGGTGAATTACACCATTGGCCGACTGTTCGGCGAGAAATTGTTTCGCAATCCCCACTCGCGTATTTTTCGGCGCAGCTATCTGGACCGTACCCACGCGTTTTATGAACGCCACGGCGGCAAGACAATAATTCTGGCGCGCTTTGTGCCGATTGTGAGAACATTTGCGCCCTTTGTCGCGGGGATGGGGCACATGCGTTATCGAGAGTTCGCCCTGTACAACGTAACCGGGGCGCTGGTGTGGGTGTTATTGTTCACCTATGCCGGTTACTGGTTTGGCGATCTGCCAGTGGTGCAGGAGAACCTGAAATTATTGATTGTAGCGATCATCTTCATCTCCATTCTGCCGGGGTTGATCGAGTTCTGGCGGCATAAACGCGCCATAACGCGGCAAAATATGAAATAAGTGGAAAATTATTTTAACATCCGGTTTGACCAGTTTTTTATCCACACGCCCGGATCGTTATGGTTTAATGAGCAGCATTTACGGCTGTGTTCGTATGAACACGCCTGAATGCCAATGTCTTGCCCCGTTGTGCCGGGATGAGGTATCGCTTTATCGGCGGCGTTGCCAGGGATGGGGTAACGTGTACAGCGTACTGGCTTGTGCCAGGTTCAAGCAGAAAGGTTATCAATGAGCTGGATTGAACGAATTCTCAATAAAAGTAATGTCACACCAACCCGTAAGGCGAATATTCCTGAGGGTGTCTGGACCAAATGTGACAGTTGCGGTCAGGTGCTTTACCGTGCCGAGCTGGAACGTAATCTGGAAGTGTGTCCGAAATGTGATCATCACATGCGGTTGTCCGCCAGGGCTCGTCTCCATGCGTTTCTAGACAAGGAAGGCATGGTGGAGCTGGGCAGTGAACTGGAACCCAAAGATGTCCTGAAATTCAGAGACTCTAAAAAGTACAAGGACCGTATCGTTTCAGCACAGAAGCAGTCTGACGAAAAAGATGCGCTGGTGGTGATGAAAGGGACGTTGTACGACATGCCGGTGGTTGCGGCTTCGTTCGAGTTCTCCTTCATGGGTGGTTCCATGGCATCTGTCGTTGGTGCGCGCTTTGTCCGTGCCGTCGAGCAGGCGTTGGAAGACAACTGCCCGTTGGTGTGCTTCTCCGCCAGTGGCGGCGCGCGTATGCAGGAAGCGCTGATGTCGCTGATGCAGATGGCGAAAACCAGTGCCGCGCTGGCCAAAATGCGCGAACGCGGCTTACCGTATATTTCAGTGCTGACTGATCCGACCATGGGCGGTGTATCCGCCAGTCTGGCGATGTTGGGCGACCTGAATATCGCCGAGCCAAAAGCGTTGATCGGTTTTGCCGGTCCGCGCGTGATTGAGCAGACGGTTCGTGAAAAACTGCCGCCGGGTTTCCAGCGTAGTGAGTTCCTGCTGGAAAAAGGCGCTATCGACATGATCGTCCGTCGTGCAGACATGCGCTATAAACTGGCCAGCATCCTGTCCCGGTTGACTAACCGTCCGGAACCGCAGGAAACCGCCGTCGTGCGGCCGCCTGAACCACAGAGTGAAGCCTAATCAATGATGAACCGGGAGCAGGGCGGCGTTGTTGCCGTGTTCCCGTCAGCAATCAACCGTAAGTCAGTGAACGGGACTCATGGACAATCTTCGAACACCTCAAGCCACGTCGCCTTTGGCCACGTGGCTTCACTATCTTGAACATCTGCACAGTCAGGCCATTGATCTGGGCCTCGATCGCATCCGGGATGTCGCGGAACGTCTGCAGCTACAACAACCCGCTCCTCGCGTATTTACCGTGGCGGGAACCAACGGCAAAGGCACGACCTGCTGTACGCTGGAATCCATTCTGAGCGCTGCCGGGTTACGTGTTGGTGTGTACAGTTCGCCACATTTGCTGCGTTACACCGAGCGGGTACGTATTCAGGGCCGTGAGTTACCGGAATCCCGCCATGCCGAAGCCTTTGCCGCGATTGAAGCTGGCCGTAACGGCACTTCGCTGACCTATTTTGAATTCGGTACGCTGGCGGCGCTGTGGCTGTTTAAACAGGCGCAGTTGGATGTCGTGATACTGGAAGTCGGGCTGGGTGGGCGTCTGGATGCTACCAATATCGTGGCTGCCGATGTCGCGGTGGTAACCAGCATTGCGCTGGATCACACCGACTGGCTGGGTAATGATCGGGAAAGTATCGGTCGGGAAAAGGCAGGTATTTTTCGCGCCAACTGCCCGGCAGTGGTCGGTGAACCGGACATGCCGGCTTCGATTGCCGCCGTAGCGCAGGAAAAGGGCGCGCGCCTGTTTCGGCACGGGGCTGACTGGCAGTTTTCAGTGCAGGATAATGGCTGGCGTTGGCAATGCGGCGAGGTTGCTTATGACGCCTTGCCCATCCCCACCGTTCCGCTGGCTAATGCGGCCACCGCGCTGGCCGCGTTGCACACTTCTGATATCGCGTTGACGGCTGACGTTATCCGTCAGGGATTATGTCAGGCGCAATTGCCGGGGCGTTTCCAGATTGTGAGCGAAAAACCGTTGTTGATTCTGGATGTCGCCCATAATCCTCATGCGGCGGCCTATCTGGCGGCACGACTGGCTGATTTACCGCACGCCGGACAGGTACGGGCGGTGATTGGCATGTTGGCGGATAAAGACATTCCCGGTACGCTGGCGCATCTTAAGCCGCAGGTGGATGTGTGGTATTGCGCACCACTGGAAGGGCCGCGCGGTGCGAGCGTTGAACAACTGGCCGGGCATCTGGCGCACAGTACCCGGCATCCCGATGTGGCGACAGCCTGGCGACAGGCGATGCAGGATGCCGGAGAAAATGATGTGGTGATTGTTTGTGGTTCTTTCCATACTGTCGCGCATGTGATGGAAGCGTTGGACGGGAGCGGAACGCATGGCGAGTAAGTTTCAGAATCGCCTGGTGGGAACGGTTGTATTGGTAGCGCTGGGCGTGATCGTGCTCCCTGGGCTGCTGGATGGCAAAAAAAAGCATTATGAAGATGATTTTGCCGCCATCCCGCTGGTTCCCAGACCGGGCGATACGCTGGAGGCGGAGTCGATGCCGCCTGTCAATCAGTCGCTGCCTGCCCAACCGCCTGAGGGCGCTGAAGCAGCGTTGCAGAACAAAAGTGAGTCTGGTGCAGAGACGGCGGAAGAGCCGAACGTTGTCCCTGTGCCTGGTAGTCGTGGGGCATCTGCGCCGTCGTCTTCCCGCCCGACGATTAGCGCAGCGCCGGCACCGCTGGTGGCAGAGCCACGCCAGCCGGTACAGCAGTTAGCGCCGCCCGCAATGAAGGCGCAGCCGGCGAAACCTGAAATCAAAAAGCCGGATACTAAACTGGAAACTCGCCCCAAGCCCGAAGCGAAAGTAACAGAGAGCAAAGTGGCTGAGGGTAAGGCGGTGGAGAGTAAGTCGGTTGAAAAGCCAGCTGATACCCGCACGGCGCAAGCCAAACCGGAACCCCGTGTGCCGGAAAACAAGCCAACTGAAAATAAACCTACGGTTTCGGAGCAGGCGCCAGCAGGCCAGGCCTTTGTGGTGCAACTGGGTGCGCTGAAGAATGCCGATAAGGTCAATGAGGTTGTCGCTAAGTTGCGTCTTTCCGGATATCGGGCTTATACCGTACCGTCGTCGCCGGTCGCGGGGCAGATTACCCGCATTTACGTTGGGCCGGATGCCTCGAAACAGAAACTGCAATCGGCGCTGGGTGAATTGCAACAGCTCAGTGGATTGAGCGGGCAGGTTCGGGCATACAGTGCGCGCTGAGTCGGTTTGCAATCAGTAAGTAAAATTTGGGGGTGGGGGAGCGCAGCGACCTTGCCCCTTGTGTTTTGTGAGGCGAATCAATACAGCCTTTACTCGCTGCGAGTGGCAGACAAGGGAGCGCTATTCGTATGGCGAAGAAAGGTTTTTTTTATTTCTTTGCTTATAGAAAAAATCGGCGGGAAATACGCTACGCAAACGTTTTCTTTTTCTGTTAGAATGCGCCGCGAACAGGATGACCGGCGCTATGATTGTCATCGTTCATTATTAGGATGGTTCATGGTTTGGGTTGATTACGTCATTATCGGTATTATCGGATTCTCGGCTCTGGTCAGTCTCATCCGGGGGTTTGTGCGTGAAGCGCTGTCACTGGTGACCTGGGGGGCGGCGTTCTTTATCGCCAGTCACTACTATGTCTATCTTGCGGTCTATTTCACGCGGTTTAATGATGAACTGGTGCGCAACGGTATCGCCATTGCCATTCTGTTTATTGCAACGTTGATTGTGGGTGCTATCGTCAATTATGTGATCGGTTCGTTGGTTGAACGCACCGGATTGTCAGGCACTGACCGGGTACTGGGCATTTGCTTTGGTGCATTACGCGGTGTGCTGATTGTCTCTGCCGTGTTGTTTTTTCTGGATGCCTTCACCGGTTTTTCACAGAGTGCTGACTGGAAGCAGTCCCAGTTAATCCCGCAGTTCAGTTATATCATCAGGTGGTTTTTTGACTACCTGCAAAGCACGTCGAGTTTCTTGCCGCGGCACCTCTAGCCGCGGTAGCGCTGATGAGGAAAAGACCACATGTGCGGTATTGTCGGTATCGCCGGTTTTACACCGGTCAACCAGTCGATTTATGACGCGTTAACGGTGTTGCAGCACCGTGGGCAGGATGCCGCAGGCATCGTCACCATTAATGACGCCAACTGCTTTCGCCTGCGCAAAGCAAATGGCCTGGTGAAAGATGTATTTGAAGCCCGGCACATGCAACGGTTGCAGGGCAACATGGGGATCGGCCACGTACGTTATCCCACTGCGGGCAGTTCCAGTGCTTCAGAAGCCCAGCCTTTTTACGTCAACTCTCCATTTGGGATCACGCTGGCGCATAACGGTAACCTGACCAACGCCCATGAACTGCGTCAAAAGCTGTTTGAAGAAGGTCGTCGTCACGTTAATACCACCTCCGATTCTGAAATCCTGCTGAACGTATTTGCCAAAGAGCTGGACCGTTTTCAGCACTATCCGCTGGAAGCGGATAACATTTTTGCGGCGGTGGCGGCAGTGCATCAGTTGATCCGTGGCGCGTATGCGTGTATTGGCATGATTATCGGCCACGGCATGGTGGCTTTCCGCGACCCGAACGGCATTCGCCCACTGGTGCTCGGTAAGCGCGAACGGGAAGATGGGCGTAACGAATATATCGTGGCGTCGGAAAGCGTGGCGTTGGATACGCTGGGCTTTGAATTCCTGCGTGATGTGGCACCGGGCGAAGCGGTATACATTACCGAAAATGGTCAATTGTTTACCCGCCAGTGCGCGGAAAACCCGAAAAGTCATCCGTGCCTGTTCGAGTATGTGTATTTCGCCCGCCCTGACTCCTTTATTGACAAGATTTCGGTCTACAGCGCTCGCGTGCGTATGGGGCAGAAACTGGGCGAGAAGATCGCCCGTCAGTGGGAAGAGCTGGACATCGACGTTGTGATTCCGATTCCAGAAACCTCCTGCGATATCGCGCTGGAAATCGCCCGTATTATCAACAAGCCGTACCGACAGGGTTTTGTGAAGAACCGCTATGTCGGTCGTACGTTTATCATGCCGGGTCAGCAGACCCGCATCAAATCCGTGCGTCGTAAACTGAATGCCAACCGGGCGGAATTTCGCGGCAAAAATGTATTGCTGGTAGATGACTCCATCGTACGCGGTACCACTTCTCAACAGATTGTCGAGATGGCGCGTGAAGCTGGCGCTCGTCGGGTCTATCTGGCCTCTGCGGCACCGGAAATCCGTTTTCCGAATGTGTATGGCATCGATATGCCGAGCGTTAATGAGCTGATCGCTCATGGCCGGGAAGTGGAAGAAATTCGTAAGATAATCGGCGCTGATGCGCTGATTTTCCAGGATTTGGATGATTTGATCGACGCAGTGCGTGAAGATAACCCGGAAATCATTCAGTTTGAATGTTCGGTTTTTAACGGCGTTTATGTCACCAAAGATGTGAATCAGGACTATCTGGATTATCTGGAAGCGCTGCGTAATGACGACGCCAAAGCACTGCGCAGCCAGAATGAAGTCGAAGATCTTGAGTTACATAACGAAGGGTGATAATCGGTTATCGGGTGTTATCAAAAAGGGAGCGCAGGCTCCCTTTTTTGTCGCTGTTATTCTTGCCAATCTTTTGGTGATGCGGCAAAGTCAGCGCACGTATTTTTACCGCCTCTGGGCGGTGGGTCCGCGAGGTGAACATGAAGCGACTGATTGTCGGTATTTCCGGCGCCAGCGGCGTGATATATGGGGTGAGGTTGTTGCAGGTGCTGCAGCCGATTAGCGGGGTTGAAACTCATCTGGTAATGAGTTCCGCAGCCCGGCAAACGCTGGCGCTGGAAACCGATCTGACCGTGCGCGATGTGCAGTCGCTGGCTGATGTGGTGCATGACTGCCGCGATATTGCCGCCAACATTTCCTCTGGCTCGTTCAAGACGGCAGGGATGGCGATTCTTCCTTGCTCCATCAAGACATTATCCGGCATTACGCATAGTTATACTGACAGTTTGTTGACTCGTGCGGCGGATGTGGTGCTGAAAGAGCGCCGTCCGCTGGTATTGTGCGTGCGTGAAACGCCGCTACACCTCGGTCATCTGCGATTAATGAATGCCGTGGCTGAAATGGGGGCGGTTATCATGCCGCCGGTACCCGCGTTTTATCATCGCCCACAAACTGTGCAAGATATCATCGATCAAACCGTTAATCGGGTGCTCGATCAGTTTGATATTGAATTACCTCAGGATCTTTTTACGCGCTGGCAAGGTGCGTAACCACCTCATTTGTAATAACAAGCCATGCTGTAGCGTTACCGGGTGTTTGGCGATGGAAGGGTGGGTTGCACTATCATGAATCATTGTGTTTTTCGTGGTGCATGAGTACGCACTATTATTGTGCAGGCAATCCAGATCGGCGTCGTGGCGTTACTCTCCTCTATAGCACAGGTTGACATAATTCATTGATTATATTGATTTGACTGACATGATCACGGCGACTGATTTTATGTGGGGTTGCATATTTTTTATGGCATAAAATTTGCTTTAGTTTGACAACTAGTATCATATTGACGTACATGGCAGACAGACGTAATCACAATAATTCGTAGTCGGATTTCATAAATCACTTAGGCATACACAATCATAAAATAAGGGTAACGCAATGAAAAAAATGTTGAAACTTTTGCCCCTTGCACTGGTATTCGCAGCAGGCAGTGCCCTCGCCGAGGTTCCTAAAAATATCAAAATTGGTACTGACCCGACCTATGCACCGTTCGAATCCAAAGACGCCAGCGGTCAACTGGTTGGATTTGATATTGATTTGGCAAATGAGTTGTGCAAACGCATTCAGGCTAATTGCACCTTCGTCGAGAGCGATTTCGACGCGTTGATTCCGTCGCTGAAAGCGAAAAAAATCGATGCCATTATCTCTTCTCTGTCGATTACCGAAAAACGTCAGCAGGAAATTGCGTTTACCGAGAAACTGTATGCGGCCAATGCCCGTCTGATTGCTAAAAAAGGCTCGCCGATTCTGCCGACGCTGGATGTACTGAAGGGTAAACGTGTCGGCGTGCTGCAGGCATCTACCCAGGAGGCTTACGCTAACCAGTATTGGCAGCCGAAAGGCGTGGATGTGGTGACCTACCAGAATCAGGACCTGATCTATGCCGACCTGACCGCTGGTCGTATCGATACGGCCTTTCAGGATGAAGTGGCAGGCAGTGAAGGCTTCCTGAAACAGGATGCCGGTAAAGATTATGCATTTGCCGGTCCGGCGGTGAAAGACGACAAACTGTTCGGCGTGGGCACCGGTATGGGGTTACGCAAGAACGAAACTGAACTGAAAGCCGCGCTGGATAAAGCCTTTGCCGCTATGCGTCAGGACGGCACGTACGACAAACTGGCGAAGAAGTACTTTGACTTCAACGTATACGGTGATTAAGCCTTCCTGATTAACCACTGCCTGCATTGTGCCGGCAGTGGTGTGTCTTTTCTGAACGGACTGATGTAATGCTTTATGGCTATTCCGAATTAATCCTGGATGGTGCACGCATGACGTTGCAGCTGGCGTTGTGTTCGCTGGTGTTGTCGCTGCTGATTGGTCTGGTGGGGGCGGCGGCGAAGCTGTCGTCCAACCGAGTGCTGTCTGGCTGTTTTTCTGGTTATACCACCCTGATTCGCGGTGTGCCGGATCTGGTTCTGATGCTGCTGATTTTTTATGGTTTGCAGATGGCGCTCAACAGCGCCACCGAATCGCTGGGTATGGATCAGATCGATATTGATCCACTGACCGCAGGGATCATTACGCTGGGATTTATCTACGGCGCTTACTTTACCGAAACGTTTCGTGGTGCTTATCTGGCGGTGCCGCGCGGCCAGATTGAGGCTGCGGTGGCGTTTGGCTTTACGCCGATGAAGGTGTTTCGCCGCATTATGTTTCCATCCATGATGCGTTTTGCTCTGCCGGGCATCGGCAACAACTGGCAGGTGATTCTCAAAGCGACCGCATTGGTGTCGTTGCTGGGGCTGAGTGATGTGATCAAAGCCACCCAACTGGCTGGAAAGGGAACGCATCATCCGTTCTTTTTCGCTATTGTCGCCGGTGTGCTGTATCTGGTTTTTACCACCCTTTCCAATGGGGTGCTGTGGTGGCTGGAAAAACGCTACTCGCAGGGAGTCCGGAAAGTAAATTATGAGTGAGATTTTACAACAATATTGGCAGGCCTTGCTGTGGAGCGACGGTTATCGTCTCACTGGGCTGGCGATGACGCTGTGGCTGCTGATTGTCTCGGTGGTTATTGGTGGGTTGATGGCGATTCCGCTGGCGGTAGCCCGCGTGTCGCCGCGTCGGCGCTACTGGCTGCCGGTGTGGGTTTTTACCTATGTGTTTCGCGGCACGCCACTCTACGTGCAACTGCTGGTGTTTTATTCCGGCGTGTACAGTCTGGAAATTGTACGCGGCACCGATGTGTTGAACGCATTTTTTCGCAGCGGCCTGAACTGCGCCATTCTGTCGCTGGCGCTTAATACCTGCGCTTATACGACTGAAATCTTCGCTGGTGCCATCCGTTCAGTGCCGCATGGTGAAATTGAAGCGGCGCGCGCCTACGGTTTTTCACGCTTTAAGCAGTACCGCTGCATCATTTTGCCGGGTGCATTGCGCATCGCGTTACCCGCCTACAGCAATGAAGTTATCCTGATGCTGCATTCCACCGCACTGGCCTTTACCGTCACGGTGCCGGATTTGCTGAAAGTGGCGCGTGACATTAACGCCGCCACTTACAAACCGTTCTACGCCTTTGGCATCGCAGGCGTGATGTATCTGGCGGTATCGTTCGTGCTGATTTCGTTGTTCAGAAAGGCAGAACGCCGCTGGTTACGGCATCTTCACACCCGTTCATCCCATTAAAATAGTGCAGGAACAGACAAAGAATGCAGAATAATAAGCTGATGGTGACGGAATTACGTAAGCGTTATGGTCAGCATGAAGTGCTCAAAGGCATTTCATTACAGGCTAAAGCCGGGGACGTTATTTCTATTATCGGATCATCGGGATCGGGTAAAAGCACCTTGTTGCGATGTATCAACTTCCTGGAAAAACCCTGTGAAGGCTCTATCCATGTGAATGGACAGGAGATTCACATGGTGCGAGACAAGGATGGCCAGCTCAAGGTGTTTGACAAGAAGCAGTTACAACTGCTGCGCACCCGACTGACGATGGTGTTCCAGCATTTCAACCTGTGGAGCTTCATGACTGCGTTGGAAAACGTGATGGAAGCGCCGGTACAGGTGTTGGGGTTGAGCAAAGCAGAAGCGCGTAAGCGCGCTGAATTCTACCTGAACAAGGTGGGGATCACCGGTGCATCGCAGGAGAAATACCCGTCTGATTTGTCTGGCGGTCAACAGCAGCGTGTGTCCATCGCTCGTGCGCTGGCGATGGAGCCTGATGTGTTGCTGTTTGATGAGCCAACCTCAGCGTTGGACCCGGAACTGGTAGGCGAAGTGCTGCGTATCATGCAGCAACTGGCGGAAGAGGGGAAAACCATGGTGGTAGTGACGCATGAAATGGAATTTGCCCGCCATGTCTCCAGCCATGTGATCTTTTTGCATCAAGGACTGGTGGAAGAGGAAGGGCCGCCTGAGGCGGTGTTCGGCAACCCGCAAAGCCCACGTTTACAGCAGTTCCTGTCCGGCGCGCTGAAGTAATTTTTGTACTGCCATGCCTTCCCGCGCCGGATGAACCCGTTCAACTGGCGCGGGGATGCAATAAATCGTTAAGTGCCTCTTCCAGTTCAAAGAAGCGAAAGCCAAATCCGGCTTTCTCCAGTCGTTGCGGAATGGCTCGTTGCCCACCCAGCAGCAGCGTCGCCGCTTCGCCCATCAGTATCCTGAGCGCCCAACTGGGCGTACGCACAAAGCCTGGGCGATCTAACACGTTTGCCAGCATGGCGGAGAATGTCTCGTTACGCACCGGGTAGGGCGATACCATGTTGAAAGGACCGCTCAGAATCGGGCTATCCAACAGATACAAAATCGCGTTGGTCATGTCGTCAATGTGAATCCATGGCAGGTATTGCTTACCGGAGCCGATTGGGCCGCCCAATCCCAACCGGAAAATCGGCAGCATTTTTGCCAGCGCGCCACCTTCCGTAGAAAGCACCACGCCGGTACGCATCAGGCAGACGCGGGTTTGATCACTTTCCGCTTCCAGCGCCAGCGCTTCCCAGCGAGCGCAGAGTTCATGGGTAAAGTCATTGTGGGGCGTTTCATCTTCGGTCACCAGCGCTTGACCTTGATCACCGTAATAGCCAACCGCCGAGCCTGACAAAAATACTGAAGGTGGAGTGTGGCTGCGGCGAATCAGTTGTGTGAGTTGGCGAGTGATATCCCAGCGGCTCTGACACAGGCGCGCTTTTTGGGCTTTGGTCCAACGCTTGTCGGCAATCGGCTCACCCGCGAGATTGATGACGCCATCGAAGCCGTCCAGCGAGGTCTGATCCTCCAGTCCGCGCCAGTAATTAACCTGGTCGCCCCACAGCCGTCGCGCGCGCTCAACCGAGCGGGTCACCACAGTTACCTGATGTGACAGAGACAACAAACGTGCAATCAAATGACGCCCAATAAGGCCGGTTCCCCCGGTGATCAGTAGTTTCATAAGCTGGCCTCGCTTCGCTATGTCGGGTTATTCCCTTGAGCCGGGCAACGGTGCTGTACCCGCTGGAATCGCCTTTATCCACTCTGGTTTCAGCATAGATGATTCATCTGTTTTTGCTGGTGATATTAACCACATCTCAGGGAGTTTTTATCAGCAGAACAAGCACTTTTTAGAGGAAAACAGCATAGTGCGGCTGGATGAGCGCCGACAGCATAAGAAAACCACGCCCGGTGAATCGGACGTGGTAGTTCGCCTTGTTAGACATGAGCGACGAGTTGGTAGGCGCGCTGTGTAGCCGGGCGTTCACCAATACGCTCAAACCAGCTTTTCACTGCCGGGAAGTCGTCAAGAGAGATACGCTGGCGTTCGTGAGAAACGACCCAAGGGTAAGTGGCGATGTCAGCGATACTGTACTCATTACCCGCCAGCCAGACATGGTCGTGCAGTTGTTGGTTCAGCACGCCGTACAGTCGCTCAGTTTCTTTCTGGTAGCGCTCAATGGCATAAGGCACTGGCTGGGAGGCATAGTGGTTGAAATGGTGGTTTTGTCCCAACATCGGACCAAATCCTGATACCTGCCAGAATAGCCATTGCAGGGTAGCGGCACGCTCCCGCACATCGGTACTCAATAGTTTGCCGGTTTTTTCCGCCAGATAGAGCAAAATGGCACCGGATTCGAACAAGCTAAGCGGTGCGCCCTGGTCTGCGGGTTGCTTATCCACAATGGCAGGAATCTTATTATTGGGAGATATTGCCAGGAATGCGGGTTTGAACTGATCGCCGGCGCTGATATCTACCTTGTGCAGTTGATAGGGTAACTGTGCTTCTTCCAGAAACAGGGTGATTTTGTGACCATTAGGGGTAGGGGCGTAATACACGTCAATCATGAATCATCTCTCCATTGAGGGAGTCGTTGGCCGGGGGACTGACGACTCTGAAAAACAGTTGGCAGGCAAAAGCCTAGCACTTTCACGCATAAAACATAAATAACCGTTATGGCTATTCTTTTCCTTTCATACAGCTATCCGCTGCGGGGAGAAACTGACCGGAAAGGCTGATAAGTCAATAATTTTGGCCTGTGATGACATGGGTTTTTGGTACTATAGCGAGACTGAATATGTTCACGCATCGGGATAGAACCATGAAACTGATGTTTGCGTCTGACCTGCATGGCTCACTGTCGGCCACTGAAACGCTGCTGGACCGCTTTGAACACAGCGGCGCCGACTGGCTGATTCTGCTGGGCGATTTTCTTAACCATGGTCCCCGTAATCCGCTGCCGGATCGTTACCAGCCGGCAGATGTGGCGAGTTTACTGAACCGCTACGCCTCACAGATTGTGGCGGTGCGGGGAAATTGTGACAGCGAAGTAGACCAGATGCTGTTGCAGTTTCCGATTACTGCTCCCTGGCAACAGGTGTTATTGCCTAAAAACCGCTTATTTTTGACCCATGGGCATCTCTATCACCCGGAAAAACGACCGCCGCTGCATACCGATGATGTACTGGTATTCGGCCACACACATCTACCGGTGGCTGAGCGGCGTGATGATATTTTTTGCTTCAATCCCGGTTCCGTCAGCCTGCCTAAAGGTGGCTATCCCGCCAGTTATGGTTTGTTTGATCAAGGGGTATTACAAGTGGTGCCATTACAGGGCGGGGAGACTATTGCACAGGTTGTGATTAGCCACTAAGTTAGAGACTACACTCTCACATCAATAATTCTAAGAATTTCTAAAAACTGATGCGCATCACCGCGCCATGACGAAAGGGTTTCAGAGGATGGTGGAACAAACACAGATGGCAGCCATGGAGTGGGTCGATATCGTTGATGAAAACAACGAAGTTATCGCCCAATCCAGTCGCCAGCAGATGCGTGCTCAGCATCTGCGGCATCGCGCTACCTATATCGTTGTACATGATGGCATGGGCAAGATTCTGGTTCAGCGCCGTACCGAAACCAAAGATTTTTACCCCGGCTGGATGGACGCGACCGCAGGCGGCGTGGTGCAAAGTGGTGAGAATCTGCTGGAGTCGGCACGTCGTGAAGCAGAAGAAGAGCTGGGCATCGCCGGTGTGCCGTTTGCTGAACATGGCCTGTTTTACTATGAAAGTGATGACTGCCGGGTATGGGGGGCGTTGTTCAGTTGCGTAATGCATGGCCCGTTTGCCTTGCAGGCGGAAGAGATTGATGAAGTGAGTTGGTTGACGCCGGAAGAGATTACTGCGCGTTGCGATGAGTTCACTCCGGATTCGCTCAAGGCATTATCGCTGTGGTTAAGTCGTAACAGCGGCAGCAATGATTACGTTAAACCGCAACGCGTTGCGCCACGCATTCAGAACGATGATGTGACCGGGACTGAAGATAGTGATGCCGTAGAACAACATTCGTAGAACAACATTGAGTGTGGTTACTCAGACCGCTTTCATAAAAAACGCCAGCAGTTACGTTGCTGGCGTTTTTGTTTCCGTGTATCAGCGGCGTATCGAAAGATGCGCCGCTAATGCCGTCTATCAGGCAATCTGGGTAGCCTGAATAGCGGTCAGCGCTACGGTATAGACAATGTCGTCCACCAGTGCGCCACGGGACAAGTCGTTAACCGGCTTGCGCATACCTTGCAGCATGGGCCCGATGGAAATCAGGTCGGCAGAACGCTGTACTGCTTTGTAAGTGGTGTTGCCGGTGTTGAGGTCCGGGAACACGAACACGGTAGCTTTACCCGCAACCGGTGAGTTCGGCGCTTTGGACTGAGCCACATCGGCCATGATCGCGGCGTCGTACTGCAGCGGACCGTCGATGACCAGATCCGGGCGTTTTTCCTGCGCCAGACGGGTCGCTTCGCGGACTTTATCCACATCGCTGCCGGCACCGGAGTTACCGGTTGAGTAGGAGATCATCGCCACGCGCGGTTCAATACCGAAAGCGGCAGCAGAGTCGGCGGACTGGATAGCGATTTCAGCCAGCTGTTCTGCGGTCGGGTCCGGGTTGATGGCGCAGTCGCCATAAACCAGTACCTGTTCCGGCAGCAGCATGAAGAACACGGAAGAGACCAGTGAGCTGCCCGGCGCGGTTTTGATCAACTGCAACGGCGGACGGATGGTGTTAGCGGTAGTGTGAACCGCACCGGATACCAGACCGTCAACTTCGCCTTGTTCCAGCATCAGCGTACCCAACACCACGTTGTCTTCCAACTGCTCGCGGGCGACCACTTCGGTCATGCCTTTGCTCTTACGCAGTTCAACCAGACGCGGTACATAGCGCTCACGTGCTTCAGCCGGATCGACAATCTCGATGCCTTTACCCAGTTCAACGCCCTGTGCAGCGGCGACGCGCTGGATTTCATCCGGGTTGCCCAGCAGCACACACTGTGCGATACCGCGCTCGGCACAGATGGCTGCGGCTTTGACGGTACGCGGTTCGTCGCCTTCCGGCAGCACGATACGCTTGCTGGCCTGACGCGCCAGTTCGGTCAACTGATAACGGAACGCTGGTGGAGACAGACGGCGTGAACGCTCGGAGGTAGCGGTCAGGGAATCGATCCACTGAGAATCGATGTGGCGAGCCACGTATTCCTGCACTTTTTCCACACGCTCATGGTCGTCCGGCGGCAGTTCCAGATTGAAGCTCTGCAGGTTCAGTGAGGTCTGCCAGGTATTGGTCTTGACCATGAACACCGGCAGGCCAGTCTGGAAGGCACGTTCGCACAGCTTGCTGATAGCCGGGTCGATTTCGTAGCCGCCGGTCAGCAGCAGGGCGCCGATTTCAACGCCGTTCATGGCAGCCAGACAGGCGGCAACCAGTACATCCGGACGGTCAGCGGAGGTCACCAGCAGCGAGCCTGGGCGGAAATGCTCCAGCATATGCGGAATGCTACGAGCGCAGAAGGTTACCGATTTCACACGACGGGTCTGAATGTCGCCAGTGTTGATAACGCGTGCGTTCAGGTGGTTGGCCATGTCGATGGCGCGGGTCGCGATCAGATCAAAGCTCCAGGGTACGCAGCCCAGAATCGGCAGTGGGCTGTTGGCGAACAGCAGCTTCGGATCGATGTTGGCGACGCTGGCTTTGGTGGAGTCATCAAAAATTTCAGACAGATCGGGACGAGTACGACCTTGCTCATCCACCGGTGCATTCAGTTTATTGATGATGACGCCGGTGATGTTTTTGTTCTTGCTGCCGCCAAAGCTGGAACGAGCGATGTCGATGCGCTCTTTCAACTGTGCCGGAGAATCGTTGCCTAGCGCCAATACGAAGACGATTTCCGCGTTCAGCGTTTTGGCGATTTCATAGTTCAGCGCATTGGCGAACTGGTGTTTGCGGGTTGGCACCAGACCTTCTACCAGCACGACTTCCGCGTCTTTGGTGCTTTCGTGGTAGCGGGCAATAATTTCTTCCAGCAGTACGTCCTGCTGGTTGCTGCTCAGCATTGACTCCACGTAGCTCATTGCCAGCGGTTCAGCGGCTGGAATGGAGGAGGTGGCGCGGACGATAGCGGTGGTCTGATCCAATTTGCTATCACCGGAACGTGGCTGGGCGATGGGCTTGAACACGCTCAGGCGCACGCCTTTTTGTTCCATGGAACGAATGACACCCAGGCTGACGCTGGTCAGGCCCACGCTGGTGCCAGTAGGAATCAACATGATTATACGGGACACGGCTTAACCTCTGTTTGCGGTTGCTCGTTGTTCAAAAACGATGTTGCTAAAACAACTCCGTCAGCTGAAGCTGACGGAGTGGGGAGAGTTAATCAGGCGGTCAGACGCAGTGCGTCCTGAGCGATGACCAATTCTTCGTTGGTCGGAATGACCAATGCCGGGCGAGTACCGTCTTTGGCGATGTTGCCGCCTTTGCCGAAACGTGCAGCCAGGTTACGGTCGTGGTCGACTTCAAAGCCCAGCAGGCCCAGTTGCTTCAGCGTTAACTCACGTACCATCGCGGCGTTTTCACCGATGCCGCCAGTGAAGATAACTGCGTCCAGACGACCTTCCATCAGCGCAGAATAAGAACCGATGTACTTGGCCAGACGGTGGCAGTACACGTTCATCGCACGTTTGGCGTCTTCTTTGGTTTCGTAGTTGTCTTCTACGTAACGGCAGTCGCTGGTTACTTCGGTCAGACCCAGCAGGCCGGATTCTTTGGTCAGCAGTTTGTTGATGCTATCTACACTCATACCCAAGGAATCGTGCAGGTGGAAAACTACCGCCGGATCGATGTCACCACTGCGGGTACCCATCACCAGGCCTTCCAACGGCGTCAGACCCATAGAGGTATCCACGCACTTGCCGTTGCGAATAGCGCTAACGGAACCGCCGTTGCCCAAGTGGCAGGTGATCACGTTCAGTTCTTCCACCGGCTTGTTCAGGACTTTCGCTGCTTCACGAGAGACGAAGTAGTGGCTGGTACCGTGAGCGCCGTAACGGCGAATGTGGTGTTCTTTGTATAACTTGTACGGCAGGGCGTACAGGTAGGCTTCTTCCGGCATGGT
Organism: Dickeya sp. CFBP 2040; assembly: GCF_012273755.1. Lineage (NCBI taxonomy): Bacteria > Pseudomonadati > Pseudomonadota > Gammaproteobacteria > Enterobacterales > Pectobacteriaceae > Dickeya > Dickeya sp. CFBP 2040. The sequence goes on along the minus strand of NZ_JAAVXH010000103.1, from coordinate 45,037 downwards.
CTGATGGAACGCGGTGTCGAATACGGCAACGTTCTTGGCTTTCAGATGCGGGAATTCTTTCAGTGCTTCTTCGATGCCGATCAGGTGTGCCGGGTTGTGCAACGGCGCGAACGGAACGGCGTCTTTGATACCCTGCAGCACTTCGTCGTTGATAACCGCGGACTGGGTGAATTTCTCACCGCCGTGTACGATACGATGACCAATCGCTACCAGCTGAGCGGACAATTCAGGCTTCTGGCTGAGGATGGTGTTAACGATGAAACTCAGTGCTTCGCTGTGGGCGGCACCGGCACCCAGAGCAGCTTCCTGTTTGCCGCCATCGATTTTCCATTTGATGCGCGCTTCGGGCAGATTAAAACACTCGGCCAGGCCAGACAGGTATTCGTCTCCGCTGACGGCATCAATAATGGCAAACTTCAGGGAAGAACTGCCACAGTTAAGGACCAGTACTAACTTACTCGACATGGAAGTACCTACTTGTTATACATGGTTAAAAAAATGTCATACAACACTAGCGTAGCGCAGAAGGCTGTTGACATTTATGATTAACATCATGGCTGGGTGAAGTTTCCAGACATGACAGCGGAAAAATGCCGATGTGACGGACGAGCAGCAGCATCGTGACGCTCCTGAACGAGAGATACATCGACCAGCAAAAAACGGCGACAGCAGACACACATGACGCTTGCTGCACGCTGACTCAACAGTGGCCGGATTTGCCTGCCGGCATAGTAAAACTCTGTCTGAAACAGTAAGTGGCTAACAGCGAGTACAAAACGGCGTCAAACGGCTTTTATCACGGCTTTTATCGCAGCCCAAAAGGCTGTTTTAGGATACCGATAGCAACCATTAAACACAAAATATATTTTAAGCTTGTCAATTGCAGTTGGTGATTTGTACGAAAATTTTATTTTTTATATGTAAAGTTGAGGTCTAGCATGTCGACGAAACCCTCCGACAAAGACAAAGCAGGATGGCTGCAGCTATTCCATCTTGGCCAGCGTTATATGAAAACCTGGCCTGCGGATAAACGACTGGCGCCTGTGTTTCCTGAAAATCGCGTAGTGCATATCACCCGGTTTGCCATTCGCATCATGCCGCCGTTGGCTGTATTTACCCTGACCTGGCAAATTGCATTGGGTGGTCAGCTTGGCCCAAGTGTGGCGACCGCGCTATTTGCTCTTGGATTACCAATGCAAGGGTTATGGTGGCTTGGACGCCGTTCGGTTACTCCACTACCGCCTTCTTTATTACGTTGGTTTCATGACATTCGTAATAAGCTACTGGAGTCGGGTATGGCGCTGATGCCGGTGGAAGGGCAACCTACTTACCAGATGTTGGCCGACGTGCTGAATCGTGCCTTCAGGCAACTTGACAGGGCATTCCTGGACGATCTTTGATGTAAACCCGGTTTTTAGCCAAAGACGCTAGCTTTTTTTCCATTGGATTCTGTTTTAAATCAAGAAACGAACGCCAGCCAGTATGCGATTCTGCTATTAATCCCCCTTTAGCCGGAATCAGATTCAGGAGTGCACCATGGAAATGACCAATGCTCAGAGACTTATCCTGTCCAATCAGTACAAAATGATGTCGATGCTGGACCCCGATAATGCGGAACGTTACCGTCGCCTGCAAACCATCATTGAACGCGGCTACGGGTTGCAAATGCGGGAACTGGATCGCGATTTTGGCGATTTGAGCGAAGATGTATGTCGTACTCTCATTAATATTATGGAAATGCACCATGCGCTACAGGTTTCCTGGGCTAACCTGAAAGAGAAACCGGATATGGATGAGCGCCGACTGGCATTTCTTGGTTTCGATGCGGCTACCGAAGCGCGTTATCTTGGCTACGTACGTTTCATGGTACATGTTGAAGGTCGTTATCCTCACTTTGATTCTGGTACGCATGGCTTTAACTCGCAGACCAAAATGTGGGATAAATACATCCGTATGTTGGCGGTGTGGCAATCTTGCCCACGTCAGTATCATCTGAGCGCGGTAGAGATAGCGCAAGTCATCAATGCCTGAGAGGTTCAGAGGCATATAAATAAAGAAGGGGCTTTCTGTGGAGTGTAAAGGTTTTCTGTTTGATCTTGACGGCACGTTGGTAGATTCACTGCCCGCGGTTGAACGGGCCTGGAGCAACTGGGCAAAAGATCATGATATCGACCCGCAGAGTGTTCTGGATTTTATTCATGGCAAGCAGGCGATTACCTCGTTGCGTCATTTTCTGGCGGGAGCCAGCGAAGAGACGATTCAGCGTGAGTTTATCGCGCTGGAGCAGGTAGAAGCGACGGATACCACAGGTATTGCGGCTATGCCGGGTGCATGTGCACTGCTGAACAGACTGGATGAACTGGATATCCCATGGGCGATTGTGACGTCGGGAACGGTGCCGATTGCCCATGCCCGTCACCGTGCGGCGGGCTTGCCTTCACCGCGTGAGTTTATTACGGCGGAGCAAGTGGAGCGCGGTAAACCGAATCCGGATGCGTATTTGTTGGGAGCACAACGGTTGGGGCTGGCTCCTGCTGAATGCGTGGTGGTGGAAGATGCGCCGGCTGGCGTGCTATCCGGGTTGGCTGCTGGATGTCAGGTTATCGCGGTGAATGCGCCAGTCGATACACCACGTTTGGATGAAGTGGATGCCATATTACCTTCTCTTGAGCAATTGCAGATTTCACGTACACCGGATGGTTGGGTAAACATTACCCTGAAATGATGCTTTAAACCCAGATAAACATGATCAATACCCTGCTTTGTCAGGGTTTTTTTATGGCATTCTGATTTTAAGCGGTTTCTCCGAAAGAAACGTTGTTGTTCGGAATACCGCCTGATGAATAAGGACTGTTAATGTCAGGAGGCGGCATGTTGAGCAGTTCACTTGTCTGGGTTGCCATTTTGCTATTGATTGCCATCGTGCTGTTTGCTACCGGCAAACTGCGTATGGATGTGATTGCACTGCTGGTGATTGTGGCGTTTGTCTTAAGCGGTACATTGACACTACAGGAAGCGCTGATTGGTTTCAGCGATCCGAATGTGTTTTTGATCGCAGCACTATTTGTGATCGGTGAAGGGCTGGTGCGAACCGGGGTAGCTTATCAGGTCGGTGACTGGTTGATGCGTGTGGCCGGACAGAGTGAAAACCGTATGCTGATTTTACTGATGTGTACGGTGGCACTGCTGGGGGCTTTTATGAGTTCCACCGGGGTGGTGGCTATTTTTATTCCGGTGGTACTGAACGTTGCAGCGCGGATGAAAACTACCCCCGCCCGTCTGATGATGCCGCTGGCTTTCGCAGGGCTTATCAGCGGTATGATGACGCTGGTGGCAACGCCACCCAATATGGTGGTTAGCAGTGAGTTGATGCGTACCGGTATGAACGGGTTCAGTTTTTTCAGTGTCACGCCTATTGGTGCCGTTGTGCTGTTGACTGGGATTGCTTACATGCTGGTAGCGCGTTTCTGGCTGACGGCGACTAACAGCGATGGCCTCAAAGACGGGTGGAAACGCAAAACATTTCGTGATCTGATCCGGGAGTATCGCCTGACCGGGCGGGCACGTCGCGTGGCGATTCGCATCGGATCGCCGCTGATTGGCCAGCGCCTGGACGATTTGCAATTACGCCAGCGTTATGGCGCGAATGTGGTGGGAATTGAGCGCTGGCAAAAATTCCGGCGCATTATGGTGAGCGTCAGCAGCAATAGCGAATTGCGATTGAATGATGTGCTGCTGATCGATATGTCGGCATCCGATGTGGATCTGCGTGAGTTTTGCTCCACCCAGCGTCTGGAACCGATGGTATTGCGTGGCGAGTATTTCTCCGAACAGGCGCGTGATGTGGGCATGGCGGAAGTATCGTTGATCCCTGATTCGGGGCTGTTGGGTAAAACGTTGCAGGGAGTGGCGTTTCGCAGTCGTTACGGGTTAACCGTGGTGGGAATTCGCCGGGACGGCGAAGCGCTGGAAGGAAACCTGGCTGATGAGGCGTTAAAGCTGGGAGATATTCTGCTGGTCATCGGCGACTGGAAAAATATTCGGTTGCTGAATAAGCATAAGCGTCACTTTATTGTGCTCAATCTGCCGGCGGAAGTGGATGAAGTGGCGCCAGCCAGTAATCAGGGGCCACACGCGTTGTTTTGTCTGGCGCTGATGGTAGCGATGATGCTGACTGATGAGATACCTAACGCCATTGCGGCGTTGGTCGCCTGTCTGCTGATGGGGCAGTTCCGCTGTATCGACATGGAAAGCGCCTACCGTGCGGTACATTGGCCGAGTCTGATTCTCATCGTAGGGATGATGCCGTTTGCTTTGGCATTGCAGCAAACCGGTGGCGTGGCTTTGGTCGTAAAGGGGTTGATGGAGATAGGCGGCGGCGCAGGCCCTCACGTGATGTTGGTGTGTCTGTTCCTGTTGTGTGCGTTGACGGGATTGTTTATCTCCAACACGGCAACGGCTGTGCTGATGGCGCCCATTGCCGTTGCTGCTGCGGAACAGATGCAGGTTTCGCCGTATCCTTTTGCAATGATTATTGCTATCTCCGCGTCTGCGGCATTCATGACCCCCGTTTCCTCGCCAGTCAATACGTTGGTGTTAGCACCTGGTGGATATCGCTTCAGTGATTTTGTGCGGGTTGGGGTGCCATTCACGCTATTGGTAATGGTTATCAGCGTAGTGATGGTGCCGTGGTTGTATCCATTCTGAGCGCCGTCAATCGTAACAGCCTGAAGGGGGGTCATCATCAGGCTGTCTGGCTTCATCCAGGTTGCGGGTTAAAGCGGTGATTCCTGACTGATTTCGTCCAGTGACAAACTAAAGCTCGGAATAAATACCGTCATGAAATAATCCATTTCCGGACTTTGACGCTGCTGGAGTGTTTTTTCCAGCCGTGTTTTGGCCAACAGAAATTCATTATTGCCAGCGGATAGTTCTTCCAAACACTTCAAATACGCGCAAAGTGCATCAGCCTGTTTAACAATTGCATGTTCATCTTCGCTGATTTGTGATTCATCCAGCAGCGGCTTGAAGTCCTGCTGCAGTTCTGCAGGTAGCATCGCAATCAGATTATGGCGGGCAATCTTTTCAATTTTCTTATATTCGTGGGCAATTTGCGCATTGTAATACTTGATAGGGGTGGGCATATCGCCGGTCAGTACTTCGCTGGCATCATGGTACATGGCCAACAAGGCAATACGACCTATATTAAGATTCCCATTGAATTTGCGGTTTTTGATTACCGCGAGAGCATGAGCGACAAACGCCACCTGCAAGCTGTGCTCAGAGACATTTTCTGTCCGGACATTGCGCATCAGCGGCCAGCGGCTAATCAATTTCAGGCGGGACAAATGGGCGAAGAAATGACTTTGGACCATAAACATCTCTCAGTGTACGGCAATGGAGATTCATTGTGGCGGCTCCGTCATCAAGAAGCAACCGACGAAAAAGAGGGAAAGAACATCGGGAAAAATGGAGAATCCGGCACCTTGTTGGCACCGGATGCCGCTCCGATTACTGGTGATAACCTTCCAGAAAACGGCCAAACTTGTTGATTGCCATTTCCAGTTGATCAACACGCGGCAGGGTCACGATACGCAGGTGGTCCGGCTCCGGCCAGTTGAACGCGGTGCCTTGCACCAGCAGTACTTTCTCTTGCAGCAGCAGGTCCAGTACCAGCTTCTGATCATCATGGATGTTGAAACGCTTGGCATCAATGCGGGGAAACATGTACAGCGCCCCACTTGGCTTAACACAGGATACGCCAGGAATCTGATTGATCAGCTCCCAGGCGCGATTACGCTGTTCATACAGACGTCCGCCCGGATGAATGAATTCGCTGATACTTTGGTAACCGCCAAGTGCAGTCTGAATAGCATGTTGCATGGGGACGTTAGCACAAAGGCGCATTGATGCCAGCATTTCCAACCCTTCAATATAACCGCGGGCATGTTTTTTCGGGCCATTCAGGACCATCCAGCCCTGGCGAAATCCGGCTACGCGATAGGTTTTAGACAGGCCATTGAAGGTGACGGTCAACAGATCCGGCGCCAGCGCAGCTATCGAATGATGTTGTGCATCATCGTAGAGGATTTTGTCGTAAATCTCGTCGGCAAAAATGATCAAACTATGCTGGCGGGCAATTTCAACCACTTCCAGCAACAGCTCTTTGCTATATACCGCCCCAGTCGGGTTGTTGGGATTGATAATAACGATCCCTCGTGTGCGGGGCGTGATTTTGCTGCGAATATCGTCCAGATCCGGGAACCAGCCTGATTCTTCATCACAGCGGTAGTGCACCGCATGGCCGCTGGAAAGCGCAACAGCGGCAGTCCACAGTGGGTAATCCGGCGCTGGCACCAGCATTTCGTCACCGGTATTCAACAACGCTTGCATCGACTGAACAATCAACTCGGACACACCGTTACCGATATAGACGTCTTCCAGCGTGATGTCTCGCATATCACGGGCCTGATAATGCTGTACGATGGCTTTTCGGGCGGAGTATAACCCCTTGGAATCGCAGTAGCCTTGTGCAGTCGGCAAATTGCGGATGACATCTACCAGGATTTCATCCGGTGCTTCAAACCCGAAAGGTGCCGGGTTGCCGATGTTCAGCTTAAGTACCTTATTGCCTTCTTCTTCCAGTCGTTTTGCTTCTTTTAATACCGGGCCACGAATATCGTAACAAACGTTTTCCAGTTTTTTCGATTTTTCTATCGGTGACATTTAACAAACCTTTTGCAGGATACTGTTTTCCTGATGAGTAATCGCCTAACCCATCTAATGTACTCTTACCGTCGTGTGTTTTGAAGAATCATTACTGTGGCTGTGAAGTCGCTTCCATATTGGATTGTCACCAGTAAAGGCCACAATAAATGGTATTTATTGTTAATGAGGTGTTTATATGATGTAATATAATTTCTGTTTTTCAATCTAACGTTTGAAAGTGATGAGCAAAAAAGCCGCCTGAACGGCCAATTACACTGCCTGCCAGATCGCATAATGATGCATTATCCTCTTTCGTTGGAGTATTTAGGAATAATCTTATTGGTGGCTGGCGGGGTATTTCTATCTTATTTAAGCACTGAAACCGGTATCATAAAATTTTCAGCGTCTCTGGCGTTATCAAAAATATTTTTAAATACACGAATAGTTGCAGATCAGGCAAATGTCTTTCTATGTGGTAATAGGATGGGTTCTCTTTTTGAGGTTAAAATAAATGTAGGCCAACTTGCTGATAATAAAAAGCAGATTTATTTAATCGAATAGGGTAAGTGACAGCGTGGAAATAAAAAAAAGGTATATACGCACGGTGGATAGGATATTTTTTTAGAAATAGTCCACCTCACGACATAACTTCATGAAAATTTATGTTACATATACTATTTTAGTATATTTTTTAAAAAATTTACAAAAAAATATCTCCATTTACATAAAGTGTGAGTCGCATGGTGATAGTAACTCACTGTATTAATGGTGTTTGGTGGTAGTTGCTATGATATCGCTAACAGAGAATATGGTAGTGAATCGAAGACATTGATGAGGTGGATACATCAGATTGGTTGATGGTTTTTAACACTGTATTAAAACCAGATTCTGGATTGAATAGTGTGCCTTTGGGCTTGTTGATATTTTGAGCGTAATGTCCTTTTCAAGCAAACAAGGAATGAATGATGCACAAACTATGCGTCAAAGGTGAAAAATAAGAGATGTCGTATATTTTGGCGAATGCTCCTCGTAAAGTAAGCGCAATCAAAACCTTAATATCTCATGATTGTAAATTGCGGTTAAATGATATGGCTGGTGTTTTTTTTATTTTTATTTTATTATCTAAAATAAGAGAGTCCTTTTTGAAAGTCTGATTACCTAATAAGGTGCTTAAATTAAGGAGGCTAAAGGAGATAGACGATTCGGACAAGGGAATATCATTGTCTTTTGCCGTAGCCGTTCGTCTGCGATACTGTCCGTCTTTTATTGTGCATCCGGCCTTTGTCGGGGCATCAACATCAACACCAGGTATGTTTGTTAAAAATTAAAATAGATAAGTGAAGAGACGTATGACAAATACAAGTCGCCCTGTTCTCAACCTTGATCTCGATCTGTTGAGAACATTCGTCGCTGTTGCAGATTTGAATACGTTTGCGGCAGCTGCTGTTGCTGTGTGTAGAACGCAGTCAGCAGTAAGCCAGCAGATGCAGCGTCTGGAGCAGCTGATTGGTAAGGAGTTGTTTGCCCGTCATGGGCGAAACAAGCTGTTGACTGAGCATGGCATCCAGTTTCTTGGGTATGCCAGAAAAATCCTTCAGTTTAATGACGAGGCCTGTGCCTCACTGATGTACAGTGATATTCAGGGTACGCTGGCTATCGGTGCTTCCGATGACACCGCGGATACTATCCTGCCTTTCATCCTGCAGCGTGTTACCAGCGTGTTTCCGAAGCTGTCGGTTGCGGTCAGTATCAAGCGCAGCGCCGAAATGGCGGAGATGTTGCAACAAGGGAAAATTGATCTGGTCATTACGACCAGCAATACCAATGAGTTGCCTCATGTGTTGCTGCGTACCTCACCAACATTGTGGTACTGCGCTGCCGATTACCAGTATCAGCCCAGAGAAACGGTTTCGCTGGTTGTGCTGGATGAGCCAAGTCCGTTCCGCTCGCTGGCGTTGGAGCACCTTACTGCTGCCGGTATTCCGTGGAAGATTTCCTATGTCGCCTCTACGTTGTCTGCAGTGCGTGCAGCGGTAAAAGCCGGTTTGGGGATCACTGTGCGTTCAGTAGAAATGATGAGTCCTGAATTGCGTGTGCTGGGTGAAGAAGAAGGTTTGCCAAAACTGCCTGATACCCGTTATTACCTGTGCAAGAATCCGGAGCATGACAACGAACTGACCAACGCTATTTTCAGCGCTATTGAGTCTGGCACACGTTCTCATTTGTTGCCGGTAAACTCAGGTGCCGATAACGATATGCAGGAACCGCCGACGGAATAATCCATTAAAAGATATTATTTGAATCCTAACGTAGCGGGGCAATACCCGTTACGTTTTGCCTTTCCACTTTCTTTTTCTATGTTTTCACTCTTTTTTTAGCCGATTCACAGCTGCGACGCCTTGTTCTGTGTATTTAATTTACTGCTATTGTTCCATTTTCATTAAAACCATGTTTCTTTTTTTTAGAGCTATATTGGTGCAATGATAAGCTCAATAAATGAGCAGCTTGCGTGATTTTTTTACTAACATAAATGAAAAAATGTGCGTTGGATCAAAAAATATCCCTATTAACACTATGGGGGAACAGGAATCTTTGCCGAAAATGGTATAGTCACCCTGCCAATAAGGGCTTTCTGTAGGTGGAATAGTTAACCTGAAGTAATTGACTGACTCGATTTAGTCATCATGTTACACACAAAATGTTAACGAAACCGCGTGCATGTAAAGTAATGTGCTGTTATTTTTAGTGGCGTTGAAAATAAGGTTACATAACAGGGAATCAGACCGCATTAAACAGCTACTTGACCTTGTAAGTTGTGGCGTTTTTGTGGCGAAAAATCCTTCCTTTTAATCGATGTGGCGACAAACTGCCGAGTAAAGAGCAGGAGTCTGATCACTTTTGATGAGTAAGCAAGAGTATGTCAACAACTACTGAAGTCCTCGCCCATCACTGGGCCTTTGCGCTATTCGTTATCGTTGCTGTAGGTCTCTGCGGCTTTATGTTACTTGGTGGTTTCCTGCTAGGAGGCAGAGCTCGCGCCAGACATAAAAACATTCCTTATGAATCAGGTATCGATTCTGTTGGTTCAGCACGGCTGCGCCTCTCCGCCAAGTTTTATCTGGTTGCCATGTTTTTCGTTATTTTCGACGTTGAAGCCCTCTATCTCTATGCCTGGTCCGTTTCTATCCGGGAAAGTGGCTGGATAGGCTTCGTCGAAGCTACAATTTTCATTTTGGTGCTGTTGGCTGGCTTGGTCTATCTGGTGCGTATCGGCGCGTTGGACTGGACGCCAGTGCGTTCCAAAAGACAAGTCATGAAATCCAATGTCGTGACGCAGACCACCAACACTCATCAGCAGTAATAGCGAGGCATTTAGAAGATGGATTATACGCTCACCCGTATTGACCCGGACGGTGAGAACGACCGTTACCCCCTCCAGAAGCAAGAGATTGTCAGCGATCCGCTTGAGCAGCATGTCAATCGCAGCGTTTTCATGGGCAACCTCGAACAGTCGCTGCACAGCATGGTCAACTGGGGGCGCAGCAATTCCTTGTGGCCTTACAACTTCGGTCTTTCCTGCTGTTACGTGGAAATGGCAACGTCATTCACCTCTGTGCATGACGTTGCGCGCTTTGGCTCCGAAGTTATTCGCGCTTCACCACGTCAGGCGGATTTTATGGTCGTGGCCGGTACGCCGTTTTTAAAAATGGCGCCGGTCATTCAGCGTTTATACGACCAGATGCTGGCACCTAAATGGGTCATTTCCATGGGAGCCTGTGCGAACTCCGGCGGTATGTACGATATTTATTCCGTAGTACAGGGTGTAGACAAATTCCTGCCGGTTGATGTGTATATCCCAGGATGTCCGCCGCGTCCGGAAGCCTACATGCAGGCGCTGTTGCTGCTGAAAGAGTCTATTGGTAAAGAGCGCCGTCCTCTGTCATGGGTGGTAGGCGATCAGGGGGTTTACCGCGCCAACATGCAATCCGAGCGCGAACGTAAGCGGGGCGAACGTATTGCGGTAACCAATCTGCGTTCTCCAGATGAAATTTGACCCCTGTGAGTGAGGGCTGTAGTGGCTACGTAAGATCACGATAAATTCATATCACGAGAAACGTGTGTAGCCATCATCAGTCACAGAAATAGCACATTTACTGTGGTGACATAATTTATGACAGATTTAACGACACACGATGTCGCTCTGCCTGCATGGCAAACACGTGATCACCTTGATGATCCGGTCGTCAGCGAGCTGTGCAACCATTTTGGACCCGACGCTTTCACCGTTCAGGCGACCCGCACGGGCCTGCCTGTGGTATGGGTTAAACGCGATCAGTTGCTGGATGTAGTGGTTTTTCTGAAAAAACAGTCTAAACCCTATGTGATGCTGCTTGACCTGCATGGTGTGGATGAACGTCTGCGTACCCATCGTCAGGGTTTGCCAGACGCCGATTTTACCGTTTTCTATCACCTGATTTCGATTGAGCGTAACCGCGATATCATGCTGAAGGTGGCGTTGTCGGAAAACGATCTCAACATGCCGACCCTGACCAAATTGTTCCCCAACGCCAACTGGTATGAGCGTGAAGTGTGGGATATGTTTGGCATCACCTTCAAAGGCCACCCTCATCTGACGCGCATCATGATGCCGCAGACCTGGCAAGGGCACCCGCTGCGTAAGGATTTCCCCGCGCGCGCTACCGAATTCGATCCCTTCGTGCTGACCAAACAGCGTGAAGATATGGAGATGGAGTCCCTGACCTTCAAACCTGAAGAGTGGGGGATGAAGCGCGGTACGAATAACGAAGACTTCATGTTCCTGAACCTTGGGCCTAACCACCCGTCAGCCCATGGTGCGTTCCGTATTATCCTGCAACTCGACGGTGAAGAGATCGTCGATTGTATTCCTGATATCGGCTATCACCACCGCGGTGCGGAAAAAATGGGGGAACGCCAGTCCTGGCATAGTTATATCCCTTACACCGACCGTATCGAATACCTCGGCGGTTGTGTGAATGAAATGCCTTATGTTCTGGCGGTGGAAAAACTGGCGGGTATCGAGGTGCCGGAACGCGTGAAAGTTATTCGCGTCATGTTGTCCGAACTGTTCCGCATCAATAGCCACCTGCTGTATATCAGTACCTTTATTCAGGACGTCGGCGCAATGACGCCAGTGTTCTTCGCATTTACTGATCGCCAGAAAATCTACGATTTGGTCGAAGCGATTACCGGTTACCGTATGCATCCAGCCTGGTTCCGTATCGGCGGTGTGGCGCACGACCTGCCGCGTGGCTGGGAGCGTTTACTGCGCGAGTTCCTCGACTGGATGCCGGCCCGTCTGGATACCTATATCAAGGCGGCGCTGCAAAACAGCATCCTGAAAGGCCGTTCACAAGGAGTGGCTGCTTACAATGCCAAAGAAGCGCTGGAGTGGGGCGTGACTGGCGCAGGCCTGCGTGCTACCGGCATCGCATTCGATGTGCGTAAAGCCCGTCCTTACTCTGGCTATGAAAACTTCGATTTTGAGGTGCCGGTGGGTGATGGCATTAGCGATTGCTATAGTCGCGTGATGCTGAAAGTGGAAGAGCTGCGCCAGAGTATGCGTATTCTGGAACAGTGCCTCAAGAATATGCCGGAAGGTCCTTTCAAGGCTGACCATCCGCTGACTACGCCGCCGCCGAAAGAACGTACGCTGCAACATATTGAGACGCTGATTAACCACTTCCTGCAGGTTTCCTGGGGGCCGGTGATGCCGGCTAACGAATCATTCCAGATGATTGAAGCGACCAAGGGAATCAACAGTTATTACCTGACCAGCGACGGCAGCACCATGAGTTACCGAACCCGTATCCGCACGCCGAGCTTTGCGCACCTGCAACAGATTCCGGCGGTGATTCGTGGCTGTCTGGTATCCGACTTGATCGTATACCTCGGTAGTATTGATTTTGTCATGTCAGATGTGGACCGCTAATTATGCACGAACATAACAACACTCAGGATCCTATCGATGCTCCGGCGCAGGCCGCCAGCGATGTTTTTGTGTTAAGTGACACAGAGCGTGACGCTATCGAGCATGAAAAGCACCATTATGAAGATGCGCGAGCTGCGTCTATTGAAGCGCTTAAAATCGTGCAGAAGCAGCGTGGTTGGGTACCAGATGGCGCAATTGATGCGATTGCCGGGATTCTCGGTATCCCTGCCAGCGACGTCGAAGGCGTAGCGACGTTTTATAGCCAGATTTATCGCCAACCGGTTGGGCGCCATGTGATCCGCTATTGTGACAGTGTGGTGTGCCATATCACCGGTTATCAGGGCATTCAGGCTGCGCTGGAGAGGAAACTCAATATTAAACCTGGCCAGACTACCTTTGACGGTCGTTTCACGTTATTGCCGACCTGTTGTCTGGGAAACTGTGACAAGGGGCCGACCATGATGATCGACGAGGATACCCACAGTCAGCTGAAGCCTGATGATCTCGATTCGTTACTGGAGCAGTATCAATGAGTAAAAACATTGTTCTGACGGCTGAACAGCATCCTTTGACCTGGCGTCTGCGTGCAGACAAGCAGCCGGTGTGGCTGGACGAATACCGCAGCAAGAATGGTTATGCCGGCGCTCAAAAAGCGTTGACTGGCATGGCACAGGATGAGGTGGTGACTCTGGTTAAAGATGCCGGCCTGCGTGGTCGTGGCGGTGCAGGTTTTTCCACGGGTCTTAAGTGGAGCCTGATGCCGAAAGATGAAAGCATGAATATCCGCTATTTACTGTGTAATGCGGATGAGATGGAGCCAGGTACCTACAAAGACCGCCTGCTGATGGAGCAGATGCCTCATTTGCTGGTGGAAGGTATGCTGATTGGTGCTTATGCGCTGAAAGCCTATCGTGGCTATATCTTCCTGCGCGGCGAATATGTTGAGGCTGCTGCTAATTTGCGTCGTGCTATCGCTGAAGCGACAGAAGCAGGGCTGCTTGGCAAAAACATCATGGGCACCGGCTTCAATTTCGAGCTGTTTGTTCATACCGGTGCTGGTCGCTACATTTGTGGTGAAGAAACAGCGCTTATTAACTCACTGGAAGGCCGTCGCGCCAACCCTCGCTCCAAACCGCCGTTTCCGGCTTCCGCTGGTGTGTGGGGGAAACCTACCTGTGTCAACAACGTGGAAACGTTGTGCAACGTGCCTGCCATTATTGAGCATGGCGTGGAATGGTATCAGGGGTTGTCGGCGGGCAAGAGCAAAGATGCCGGTACTAAGCTGATGGGCTTCTCTGGCCGTGTGAACAATCCGGGATTATGGGAATTGCCGTTTGGTACCACTGCGCGTGAAATTCTGGAAGATTACGCTGGCGGTATGCGTGATGGCTTAACGCTGAAAGCCTGGCAGCCTGGTGGTGCCGGTACCGATTTCCTGACCGAAGCGCATCTGGATCTGCCGATGGATTTCGAAAACATCGGCAAGGCTGGTAGCCGCTTGGGTACGGCGCTGGCGATGGCGGTCGATAATGAAATCAATATGGTATCGCTGACCCGGAATCTGGAAGAGTTTTTCGCCCGCGAGTCCTGCGGCTGGTGTACGCCGTGCCGTGATGGTTTGCCCTGGAGCGTGAAGATTCTGCGTGCACTGGAGCGTGGGGAAGGGCAGCCGGGCGATATTGAAACGCTGGAGCAACTGTGCCGCTTCCTGGGGCCGGGCAACACCTTCTGCGCCCATGCGCCGGGGGCCGTCGAACCACTGCAGAGCGCCATTAAATATTTCCGGGACGAATTCGAGGCAGGCATCGCCAGACAGGTTGTCAGTAACGCCAAACCGATTGGCGGCATTCAGCCTAACCTGCTGAAACAGCGCTGGTAATCGTGCTGCCTGGCGTGTTGAGCATCACGCCGGGATTAAACGCCGATTCATCCCGCAGACAGAATTTTTGATTAGTGCCCGCCTGAGGCGGGCTGTTATGGAAGCATGCTGACTATGGCAACGATTCATGTAGACGGCAAAGAATATGAAGTGGATGGAGCAGACAACCTGCTGCAGGCATGTCTGACTCTGGGGCTTGATATTCCTTACTTTTGCTGGCATCCGGCGCTGGGAAGCGTCGGTGCTTGCCGCCTGTGTGCGGTCAAGCAGTACCAGAACGCGGAAGATACTCGTGGTCGTCTGGTAATGTCCTGTATGACGCCAGCGTCGGATGGCACCTATATCGCCATTGACGATGACGAGGCAAAGCAGTTCCGCAAGACCATTGTGGAATTCCTGATGACCAACCATCCGCACGACTGTCCTGTCTGTGAAGAGGGGGGGAACTGTCATCTGCAGGATATGACCGTAATGACGGGGCACAACTTCCGTCGTTACCGTTTTACCAAACGTACTCACCACAATCAGGACCTCGGCCCGTTCATCTCCCACGAGATGAACCGTTGTATCGCTTGTTACCGTTGTGTGCGGTATTACAAAGATTACGCCGACGGTAAAGACCTGGGTGTTTACGGTGCGCATGACAACGTTTATTTCGGTCGTCCGGAAGACGGGGTGTTGGAAAGCGAGTTTTCCGGCAACCTGGTGGAAGTCTGTCCGACCGGCGTGTTCACCGACAAAACCCATTCCGAGCGTTATAACCGTAAATGGGACATGCAGTTCGCACCCAGCGTTTGTCAACAGTGCAGCGTGGGTTGTAACACCAGCCCAGGTGAGCGCTATGGCGAATTGCGCCGTATCGAAAACCGTTATAACGGCAGTGTGAACCACTATTTCCTGTGCGACCGTGGTCGCTTCGGTTATGGCTACGTTAACCTGAAAGACCGCCCTCGTCAGCCGCTGCAACGCCGTGGCGATGACTGGATTGCGCTGAATGCCGAGCAAGCGCTGCAGGGTGCTGCCGATGTATTGCGTCAGGCCAAACGGACGATCGGGATTGGTTCACCGCGCGCCAGCGTGGAAAGTAATTTTGCATTGCGTGAACTGGTTGGTGCCGACAACTTCTACACCGGTGTATCCCAGACTGAGCAGGATCGTCTGCAACTGATGCTGAAGATTTTGCAAGAGAGCGGTGTTCGTACCCCGTCTCTGCGTGAAATTGAAAGCTATGACGCTGTGCTGGTGCTGGGAGAAGATTTGACCCAGACCGGCGCGCGCATTGCGCTGGCAGTGCGTCAGGCGGTGAAAGGCAAAGCCCGCGAACTGGCGGCGGCCCAGAAAGTTGCCGACTGGCAGATAGCTGCGATCCTGAATATTGGTCAACATGCCAAACATCCGCTGTTTGTCACTAACGTTGATAGTACTCGTCTGGATGATATCGCTGCCTGGAGTTACCACGCGCCCGTGGCGGAACAGGCTCGGCTTGGTTTCGCCATTGCCCATGCACTTGACAATGCGGCTCCGGCAGTCAGCGATTTGCCAACTGATCTTAACCAGAAAGTGGACGTGATTGTTCAGGCTCTGGCTGGCGCTCGCAAGCCGTTGATTATCTCCGGCACCAATGCGGGCAGCGACGATGTGATAGCGGCGGCAGCCAACGTTGCTAAAGCGCTCAAAGGCCGTGGTTCTGATGTTGGCATTACGTTTGTTGCGGCGTCAGCCAACAGCATGGGCGTAGCCATGATGGGTGGTGGGTCGCTGGACGATGCACTGTCTCAACTGGAAACCGGCGAAGCAGACAGCGTGGTGGTCTTGGAAAACGACCTGTATCGCCATGCGCCTGCGGCGCGTGTCGATGCTGCGCTGGCTAAAGCAGCCAATCTGATTGTGCTGGATCACCAACGTACCGCGATCATGGACAAAGCCAGCCTGGTGCTGTCTTCTGCGAGCTTTGCAGAGAGCGACGGTACGCTCATCAGCCAGGAAGGCCGCGCTCAGCGCTTCTTCCAGGTCTACGATCCGACCTATTACGACAGCAAGGTGGTGATGCTGGAAAGCTGGCGTTGGCTGCATTCCCTGTATATCACCTATAACAGCCGTCAGGTGGACTGGACACAGCTGGACCATGTGATTGATGCGTGCGTCAGCGCATTGCCGCAGTTGGCTGCGATCAAAGATGCCGCTCCAGATGCATCGTTCCGCATCAAAGGGCAGAAACTGGCGCGTGAGCCACACCGTTATAGTGGTCGCACTGCCATGCGCGCCAACATCAGCGTGCATGAACCACGTCAGCCGCAGGACCGTGACACCATGTTCGCTTTCTCAATGGAAGGGAACAACAGTCCGTTGGCCGAGCGCCAGCAGGTGCCGTTTGCCTGGGCACCGGGTTGGAACTCCCCGCAAGCGTGGAACAAATTCCAGGATGAAGTGGGCGGACATTTACGCCATGGTGATCCCGGCGTTCGTCTGATCGAAGCTGGCGACGGTTCTCTGGCCTATTTCAGGCAGGTTCCGGCTCCGTTTGCCCCTCAGCAAGGGCAGTGGCAGGTTGCGCCTTACTACAATCTGTTCGGCAGCGAAGAGTTGTCCCAGCGTTCCGGCGTTATCCAGCAGCGTATGCCGCAAGCCTGCGCGGTAGTGAATCAGGCTGATGCTGCGTTGCTGGGTGTCAATACTGGCGCATTGCTGGAGATCACCTGTGGTGGTCAGACGTTGCGTCTGCCGGTGCGTTTGAGTGCCGAACTACGTCAGGGCCAGGTTGGTTTGCCGCTGGGTTTCCCGGGGATCGCTCCGGTGCTGGCGGGCGCGACCGTTGAAATGCTGCGGGAGGCTGCACAATGAGTTGGTTGACTCCGGAAGTACTGGACATTCTGGCCACCGTCGGCAAGGCAATCGTGATTCTGCTGGTCGTGGTAAGTTGCGGTGCGTTGATGAGTATGGGGGAGCGCCGTTTGCTCGCGCTGTTCCAGGGGCGCTATGGACCTAACCGTGTAGGCTGGGGCGGTTCGCTGCAATTGGTGTCTGACATGCTCAAGATGTTCTTCAAAGAAGACTGGACGCCGCCATTTGCCGACAAGGTGATTTTCACGCTGGCACCGGTGATTGCGTTTACTTCTCTGCTGTTATCGTTCGCTATCGTACCGGTTAGCCCGACCTGGCAGGTAGCCAACCTGAACATCGGGATACTATTCTTCCTGATGATGGCGGGTTTGGCGGTCTACGCCGTATTGTTTGCTGGCTGGTCCAGTAACAATAAATACTCGCTGTTGGGTGCGGTGCGTGCCTCTGCACAAACTCTGAGTTATGAAGTGTTTCTTGGGTTGTCCCTGATGGGGGTGGTAGCACAGGCTGGCTCGTTCAATATGGCTGATATCGTCAACGCGCAGTCAACCGTGTGGAACGTCATCCCGCAGTTCTTTGGTTTCATCACCTTTGCGATAGCGGGTGTGGCGGTATGTCACCGTCATCCGTTCGACCAGCCGGAAGCTGAGCAGGAGCTGGCTGACGGCTACCATATTGAGTACGCCGGGATGAAGTTCGGTCTGTTCTTCGTTGGCGAATACATTGGGATCGTGACGGTTTCCGCATTGATCGTGACGCTATTCTTCGGTGGTTGGCATGGGCCTTTCCTGCCGCCGTTCGTCTGGTTTGCGTTAAAGACGGCGTTTTTCATGATGATGTTCATCCTGATTCGTGCTTCGTTGCCACGTCCGCGTTATGACCAGGTGATGGCATTTGGCTGGCGGGTGTGCCTGCCGCTGACGCTGCTGAACCTGCTGGCGACCGCCGCGGTCATTCTGTACAACGCTTGATAGGGGTGAATAAACCATGACACTGAAAGAACTTTTGATTGGTTTCGGCACCCAGGTACGCAGTATCTGCATGGTGGGTTCCAACGCGTTTAAAAAGCGTGAAACCAAA
Source organism: Dickeya sp. CFBP 2040 (assembly GCF_012273755.1). Taxonomy (NCBI): domain Bacteria; kingdom Pseudomonadati; phylum Pseudomonadota; class Gammaproteobacteria; order Enterobacterales; family Pectobacteriaceae; genus Dickeya; species Dickeya sp. CFBP 2040. The sequence continues at coordinate 26,558 of NZ_JAAVXH010000103.1, read as the reverse complement.
ATGTACCCGGAAGAGCCGGTTAATCCACCGCCGCGTTTTCGTGGCCGTATCGTGTTGACCCGCGATCCGGACGGACAAGAGCGCTGCGTAGCCTGTAACCTGTGCGCGGTAGCTTGTCCGGTAGGCTGTATCTCCCTGCAGAAGGCTGAAATGAAGGATGGCCGTTGGTATCCGGAGTTTTTCCGTATCAACTTCTCCCGCTGCATTTTCTGCGGTATGTGTGAAGAGGCCTGCCCGACCACAGCTATTCAGTTGACTCCCGATTTTGAAATGGGTGAGTTCAAGCGTCAGGATCTGGTGTACGAAAAAGAAGATCTGCTGATATCGGGGCCGGGTAAATATCCGGAATACAACTTCTACCGGATGGCCGGTATGGCTGTTGATGGGAAAGAGAAGGGCGAAGCCGAAAACGAAGCCAAACCCATTGACGTTAAAGGCCTGCTGCCCTAAGGAGCCAAGCATGGAATTCGCTTTTTATGCGACTGCGATTATTGCGGTACTGGCAACGTTGCGTGTCATTACCCATACCAATCCAGTACATGCATTACTTTATTTGATTGTTTCGTTACTGGCGGTTGCTGGTGTGTTCTTCTCGCTGGGGGCGTATTTCGCCGGAGCGCTGGAGATAATCGTCTACGCTGGCGCCATCATGGTGTTGTTCGTCTTCGTGGTAATGATGCTGAACCTCGGCAATTCGGTGGATGAGCAAGAAAAGCTGTGGCTCAAACCGGGTGTATGGGTGGGGCCTGGAGTGCTTTCTCTGGTGCTGCTGGCCGTTATCGCCAAGGGAATTATCAGCGTCACTGACCAGAGCATTGTTGCTCATGTCGTCGATGCCAAAGCGGTGGGTATCAGCCTGTTTGGGCCGTATGTCCTGGCGGTGGAACTGGCGTCGATGCTATTGCTGGCTGGCCTGGTAGTGGCTTTCCACGTTGGCCGTGAAGACAAGCGCGGAGAGCTGATTGCCAAAGATCAGGATGCCGATAAGAAAATAACGGAGGAACGCGCATGATTCCGCTACAACATGGTTTGCTGCTGGCGGCCATCCTCTTTGTACTGGGGCTGACCGGACTCGTGATTCGCCGCAATCTGCTGTTCATGCTGATTTGTCTGGAGATCATGATCAACGCTGCAGCGCTGGCTTTTGTGGTCGCAGGGAGCTACTGGGGGCAATCGGATGGTCAGGTGATGTATATCCTGGTGATTACGCTAGCCGCAGCGGAAGCCAGTATTGGCTTGGCGTTGCTGCTTCAGTTGTATCGTCGCCGTCAGACCCTGAATATTGATACTGTCAGTGAGATGCGCGGATGAACTTACTCTACTTAACTATTCTATTTCCGCTGATCGGATTCCTGTTGCTGGCCTTCTCTCGTGGGCGCTGGTCGGAAAATATTTCCGCCACTATCGGGGTTGGGTCAATTGGGTTGGCTGCACTGGTAACTGGCGGAGTCGTGATGGACTTTCTCAGCCAGCAACAACCTGGCGGGGTGACTTTCTTCAGCCAGCACCTGTGGAGCTGGATGACGGTAGGCAAGTTCGACATCGGCGTGACGCTGGCACTGGATGGTCTGTCTTTGACCATGTTGTCAGTAGTAACCGGTGTGGGCTTCTTCATTCATTTGTTCGCTTCATGGTACATGCGCGGTGAAGAGGGGTATTCCCGTTTCTTCGCCTATACCAACCTGTTTATCGCCAGCATGGTTGTGCTGGTGCTGGCGGACAACCTGTTGCTGATGTACCTCGGCTGGGAAGGGGTGGGGCTGTGCAGTTACCTGCTGATTGGTTTCTACTACACCAATCCGAATAATGGTGCTGCGGCGATGAAAGCCTTCATCGTGACCCGCGTGGGTGACGTATTTCTGGCATTTGCGCTGTTTATCCTTTACCGCGAGCTGGGTACATTGAACTTCCGCGATCTGATGGTGTTGGCACCTCAGCATCTGGCCGAAGGTTCTCCTGTAATTACTTGGGCAACGCTAATGCTGCTGGGTGGCGCAGTGGGTAAATCTGCTCAGTTGCCGTTGCAGACCTGGCTGGCGGATGCGATGGCAGGCCCGACACCGGTTTCCGCGTTGATCCACGCTGCAACCATGGTGACTGCAGGCGTGTACCTGATCGCCCGTACCCACGGTCTGTTCCTGCTGGCACCGGATGTGTTGCATCTGGTCGCTAATGTGGGTGCCGTTACGCTGCTGCTCGCGGGATTCGCTGCACTGGTGCAGACCGATATCAAGCGTGTGCTGGCCTACTCCACCATGAGTCAGATTGGTTATATGTTCCTGGCGCTGGGTGTACAGGCGTGGGACGCCGCCATCTTCCATCTGATGACTCATGCGTTCTTCAAAGCGCTGTTGTTCCTGTCGTCCGGTTCAGTCATTCTGGCCTGCCATCACGAACAGAACATCTTCAAGATGGGAGGGCTGCGTAAAACCATTCCGCTGGTATATGCCTGCTTCCTGGTAGGTGGTGCTGCGCTGGCTGCGTTGCCGATGGTAACTGCCGGTTTCTTTAGTAAGGATGAAATCCTGGCAGGCGCCTGGGCTAACGGCCATATTAATCTGGTGATTGCCGGTCTGGTGGGGGCGTTCATGACATCGCTGTACACCTTCCGGATGATTTTTATCGTGTTCCATGGTGAAGCAAAAACCAAAGCTCATGCAGGCAAGGGAATATCCCATCACTTGCCGTTGCTGGTGCTGTTGGTACTGTCCACTTTCGTTGGCGCTCAAATTGCTCTGCCGCTGCATGGTGTTCTGCCTGCTACAACTGAGCTTGAGCATGGTCAGGTCATGACGCTGGAAATTGCCTCTGGCGTGGTAGCCATTGCCGGTATTCTGCTGGCGGCTGCGTTGTGGCTGGGCAAACGTCAGTTGGTGACCCGTGTCGCCAACAGTGCGCCGGGTCGCTTCTTCTCAACATGGTGGTTCCATGCATGGGGATTCGACTGGTTGTACGACAAGGTGTTTGTCAAACCGTATCTGGCTATTGCGACACTGCTGCAACGTGACCCGCTTAATGCGTTGATGAATATTCCAGCCATGCTGACCCGTTGGGGTAACCGTGCGCTGATTGTCAGCGAGAATGGGCAGGTACGCTGGTATGCCGCCTCAATGGGTATTGGCGCTGTGGTGGTGCTGGCGCTGCTGTTGCTGGTTTAAGCAATGCGGTAATGCAGAGGGGCGGGGCACTTGATAATTAGGTGGCCCCGCAGGCAGCAAGTTTTTCGTTTTCTTTAATTTAGGGACACAAAACGCCATGCTACTACCTTGGCTGATTCTTATCCCCTTTATCGGCGGCCTGCTGTGCTGGCAGCTCGAGCGTTTCGGCACGCGTGTGCCACGCTGGATCGCGCTGATTTCCATGGGGCTGACACTGGCGCTGTCATTGCAGCTGTGGCTGCAGGGTGGCTTTTCGCTGGCGACACCGACGGGCCTGCCGCAATGGCAGTCGGAGTTCGTGCTGAACTGGATACCCCGTTTCGGTATCTCTATTCATCTGGCGCTGGATGGCCTGTCGTTGCTGATGGTGGTGCTGACCGGCCTGCTGGGCGTGTTGGCGATTCTCTGTTCCTGGCGTGAAATTCAACGCTATCAGGGCTTCTTCCATCTCAACCTGCTGTGGATTCTCGGTGGCGTTATCGGTGTTTTCCTTGCCATCGACATGTTCCTGTTCTTTTTCTTCTGGGAAATGATGCTGGTACCGATGTACTTCCTGATAGCTCTGTGGGGGCACAAAGGTTCAGATGGCAAAACCCGTATTGCGGCAGCGACAAAGTTCTTTATTTATACCCAGGCAAGCGGCCTGGTAATGTTGATAGCGATTCTGTCGCTGGTGTTCGTACATCATAACGCTACCGGCGAATGGACTTTCGATTATTCCCGTCTGTTGAAAACGCCGATGTCCTACGGACTGGAATATGCGCTGATGCTGGGTTTCTTCATCGCGTTTGCGGTGAAAATGCCGGTGGTGCCGCTGCATGGCTGGCTGCCGGATGCGCACAGCCAGGCACCGACCGCAGGTTCCGTTGACCTGGCAGGTATTCTGCTGAAAACGGCTGCTTACGGCTTATTGCGATTCAGCCTGCCGCTGTTCCCGAACGCTTCCCACGACTTTGCGCCGGTCGCTATGTGGTTGGGGATTATCGGTATTTTCTACGGCGCCTGGATGGCCTTCAAACAGACTGACATCAAACGCCTTATCGCCTACACCTCGGTGTCACATATGGGCTTTGTGATGATTGCCATCTATACCGGCAGTCAACTGGCTTATCAGGGCGCAGTGGTGCAGATGATCGCCCATGGTCTGTCTGCTGCAGGTATGTTCATTATCTGTGGTCAGATGTATGAGCGCCTGCACACCCGCGACTTGCGCCAGATGGGCGGTTTGTGGGGACGTATTCGTTATTTGCCGGCGCTGTCACTGTTTTTTGCCGTAGCGACGTTGGGGATGCCGGGGACCGGTAACTTTGTCGGCGAATTTATGATCCTGTTTGGCAGCTACCCGGTAGTACCGGTGATTACGGTGATTTCGACTTTCGGTCTGGTGTTTGCTTCCGTTTATTCGCTGGTGATGATGCAGCGCGCATTCTACGGCGCCGCTAAATCGGACGAGCCGCTGCAGGGCATGACCGTGCGTGAACTGTCACTCATTCTGTTGCTGGTGGTGCTGCTGGTGCTGCTGGGGGTTTATCCACAGCCGATCCTGGATACGTCCAGCGCGGCGATGGCTAATATCCAGCACTGGTTTACGTCATCGGTTCAGAGTTCAACAATTTCAACGACAGGGCTGTAATTCGCCATGACAATAACTCCTCAACAACTGATCGCGATGTCGCCACTGTTAATCGTCGGATTGACAGTCGTGGTTGTGATGCTGTGCATTGCGTGGCGACGCAACCATTTTGTCAACGCAACGCTCACGGTCATTGGCCTGAACATTGCGTTGTTATCTCTGTATTTGGTCGGCCAGGTTGGGCCGACCGACGTCACTCCACTGATTCGGGTTGACGGATTCTCAATGTTCTATACCGGTCTGGTGCTGGCGGCGAGTCTGGCGACCAGTACTTTTGCCTATCCATGGCTGGAAGGTTATCCGGACAATAAGGACGAGTTCTACCTGCTGGTGCTGATTGCTGCACTGGGCGGTATCCTGCTGGCAAGCGCTAATCATCTGGCCGCTTTCTTCATCGGTATCGAGCTGATTTCCCTGCCGCTGTTTGGCATGGTGGGGTATGCTTTCCGTCAGAAACGTTCGCTGGAAGCAGCCATCAAATACATGCTGTTGTCTGCCGCCGCGTCCTCGTTCCTGTTGTTTGGCATGGCGTTGGTATATGCCGATTCCGGCAGCCTGAGTTTCGCCAGCCTTGGCAAAAGCCTGAATGATCACCAGTTGCACGCGCCGTTGTTGCTGGCAGGCCTTGGTATGATGCTGGTCGGGTTGGGCTTCAAGTTGTCTCTGGTGCCGTTTCATCTATGGACCCCTGATGTCTATCAGGGGGCACCTGCACCCGTTTCCACCTTTCTGGCGACTGCCAGCAAAATCGCTATCTTCGGTGCGGTAATGCGTCTGTTCCTGTACGCACCGCTGGCGGATAGTGAGTCAGTTCGCACCACGCTTGGCGTAATTGCCTTTGCGTCTATCTTGTTTGGTAACCTGATGGCGGTAGCGCAGAGCAACATCAAGCGTCTGCTGGGGTATTCCTCTATTGCGCATTTGGGTTATTTGCTGGTGGCGCTGATTGCTGTACAAACACATCAGCTGGCGCTGGAAACTATCGGTGTCTATCTGGCCGGTTACCTGTTTAGCAGTCTGGGGGCATTTGGTGTGGTTAGCCTGATGTCCAGTCCGTACCGTGGTCCGGATGCGGATTCGCTGTTCTCGTACCGTGGTCTGTTCTGGCATAAGCCCATTCTGTCTGCAGTGATGACGGTGATGATGCTGTCGCTGGCAGGTATTCCGATGACACTGGGCTTCTTCGGTAAATTTTACGTGTTGGCGGTAGGTGTGAATGCGCACCTGTGGTGGCTGAGTGCGGCGGTGGTAGTCGGTAGTGCTATCGGCCTGTACTACTATCTGCGTGTTTTGGTGAGTTTGTATCTGAGCGCGCCGCAAACCCTGAACCGTGATACGCCAAGCAACTGGGCGCTGACCGCAGGCGGCGTTGTGGTACTGATTTCATCGATGCTGGTGTTGATTTTGGGTCTTTACCCGCAGCCGCTGATCTCACTGGTGCAATTGGCGCAGCCGCTGATGTAATCTATCAGTATCGTCATACAGAAAGCCGCGAATATCGCGGCTTTCTTATTTATTACGCGTTGATTATCTTTACCTCACTACGTTGTTCCCCAATATTATTTTTAATCTTAATTTTTCTTCTTTTTAAACAGTTATCAGCTTCTATTGTCTGTAGAAAGATATCGATACAGAGTCTTCAGGCGGTTTGGGGCGATATCTGATTGTCTGGCATTATCGTGTTATTTACTTTCCTTAACTTCCTTACATGCACTTCCAGCTTGGAAATAATACAACGCTTTTCTATTTATAGTCCTTATACGATGGGTTTGAGAGTGAGTGGGTTATTTGTCTATTAAATTCAATGAATAATGAATTAAATCAGGTATAAGGATAGTGAAATGACAAACTGTGAGAAAATGAGATACAAAATGACACCCCGGTTTTTTTTTATTTTCCTACTAACATTGTTGGTATTTGATAGTCGAGCTGATGGTGTGTCGATAGAGAATGAAAATACACAAAATGAAGAGGCTGGCTTTTTATTCGAAAATCCGCCTCATTTGCAGCGATTGGTCAAGCCGCTATTACAGAATCACTTTAGCGGTATTCAGGAGGAAAATAGGGAAAAATATTATGAGCTGGACGTCGGGTATGTGGATGGGCGAATTTATGATCCGTCACAAAATCGCTTTCAGAAGGTGCACTTGCGTGGATACACCGGCAGTACGGATAGACTACCGGTTATCGGCGCGCCGTTTGTTGCGCCACAGATAGATGTTATGCCAGGTGATACAGTAAGGATTCTGCTTAAAAATAATTTGCCGGTGGATAGTAGCTGTCAGCCGCATCAAATGGGGAGCGGAAATGAGTCATCAATGCTGATGCATTCTCATTCTACCATGGCACAGCCGGCCTCAGGCGCGTCGCTATCATCATCGGCGTTGTCCAATTCACCCCACTGCTTTAATGGCACTAACCTGCACGCCCACGGTATATGGATCAGCCCGACAGGTAACAGTGACAATGTGCTACTGTCGGTGAATCCGGGCAACAGTTTTGAATACCAGTACAACTTCTCGCAGGATATTCCAGCCGGTACTTTCTGGTATCACACTCACCGACACGGCTCTACCGCGTTGCAGGTTTCCAGCGGCATGGCGGGAGCGCTTATTGTGCATGGTGACCGCAAGCCTACCGCGTTGTCGAATGGCGATTTGGACACGCTGCTGATTGACCCCGACAGCCGGCAACCGTTCCCGGAACACACGGTATTGTTCCAGCAGATTGAGTATGCCTGTCTGGGGCGGGATGGAAAGTTGAAACGGGATCAGAAGGGTAATATTAACTGGGATTGCCGCCCTAACGAGACGGGTGTCATTGAAGATTACGCTCAGTTTGGTCCTGGCACCTGGCAGGCATCCGGTCGCTGGACCAGCATTAACGGCGTGGTATTGCCAACCTTTAAAGCGACTACCGGGCAGGTCGAGCGCTGGCGGCTGATTCACGGCGGCGTACGGGAAACCATCAATGTGGAATTCCGTAAGATAAAAGCAGGCATGAATCTCAATGAATTACATCGCAAAACTCATTTTGGCAAATTACGCCGTCAGGATGTTGATGCACTGATTAACGAGCTTTGTTCTGGTGAAAAGATCCCTTTCCAGGTGGTCGCTGCTGACGGATTAACCATGTCTCATTCTCTGACGGCGGAGAAGGTGACGTTACAGCCGGGGTATCGTTATGATCTGCTGACGATGTTTCCACAGGCAGGCGGTTATTGCATGATCCAGCCAGCGCAATCAAGGACGGGTAGCATTAGCGGTAAGGCTCAGGGTAACAGCTTGCTGGGGTTGGTTTCCGTATCTGGCACGGATAATATCGCGGTGCAGGATTTTGTGCCTACCTTACGCCGTAAGCTGACGTATTCAGCGCAGAAATTGATGCCTGAAGAGGTGAGGCAGAACATTGTTGATGAGCTGAATCGTAGCGATAACCAGATCTATCTCACCCGGTTCGCACCACATACGCGTGATGTGAGTGATGAAGAGATTGCCGGTCAACCAAAACAGAAAATCGTCTTTTTTGCTGGCGGTACGCAACCGAATAAAGCCAATATCTTCGCTATCGGCCATGACTTTGGCGTGGAGAAAGTGAACGGTGTATGGTTGCCGAAACAGCTCAACGCTTATGATCCTAAGCGCATTGATATGACGTTGCCATTATGGGCATCGCAAGAATGGGAACTGCGTTCATACAGTGTCAGCCATCCATTTCATATTCACGTGAATCCGTTTCAGATTGTGGCGATTTACGATCCTCAAGGGCGTGATGTCAGCTTGCCTGGTGTTACAGAAGCCGATGGCGACAGCCAGTTTGCTGGCTTGAAAGGGCAGTGGAAAGACACGATTTTCGTCAAAACTAATTTGCTGCCCGGCCAATTGACCGGTAAGCCGCAAAACTATTACCGCGTATTGTTAAGAACTCGCTATCAGCGCTATATCGGTGAGTTTGTACTGCACTGCCACATTTTGGATCACGAAGATCAAGGGATGATGGAAAATGTCGAGATTGTGCTGTCACAGGAGCAAAAAGCAGCGCATCGCCAGTGAAATCATCAGGAATCAGCGATGGGGATGACGAATGTTGTGGGGTAATGCTGAAAAGGGATGAAAAAACTAAAGCCGCCTGAATGCAAAAAGGCGGCTTTTAGTCTGCGGCGTTCATATCAAAACGGGCTAATGATGGAACCAATACGTTCGCAGTAGCCAACGTAGATATCGCCCAGTTTTTTGAAAAAATTGATCAATGAGCTCATGGTTGTCTCCATTATCGTCGTTAGTGTTTTATGTGATGCTTGTCACGGTTTTGATGATAATGGATAGAAAACGTCATTTCAACTTTTTTGTGACAAAAGTCACATTATTATTACGGCGATGTCATCGTGAGGTGAGTCACGGGCCGTCGTTTTGGCAGCGCTCCAACTGACAGAAATGTGCGTTATAAGGTAATTTCACCGTTAATCAACGTGTTACTGTGACCACCAATCCATGGCTGGCCGTCAATATAGGAAACATTGACCCGGCCATCGCGGTATAGCATGGTGCCCTGACGTACCCGATAACCGAGCTTGTGGTCCGCTTGTTCCGGCAACGAGCTGTGCTGAATCACTCTGGCGATACAGGCGTTGGCACTGCCGGTCACCGGGTCTTCCACCACCGTATCATTGATCATAAAAAAGGCTCGTACTTCATAGTCGGTTGGGTTGCCGTTGTCGTGCGGTCCGTAGATCGCTACGCCATTGGTTTGGCCGAGTTGCTGCAAGCGTTGCAGATGAGTGGCGTTAGGACGAGCCTCCAGGCAGGCGCGCGCGCTTTCCATTCGTACCGTCAGCCAGCGGATCCCCATCTGTACGTTGACCGGGCGATGGCCCGGATGACGTAAATGGCTGCCGATCGCACTATCGAGCAACGCGTAATATTGCGGGTCAAGTTCTGTCATCGTGGCGTCCGGTGCGTGAAACGCAAGTTGGCCATCATCGCCAATCACCACCGGCACTAACCCGATACCGCATTGCTGGATGAGTTGATGCGGTACATGCGGTGTCAGGCCAGACTCCAGCAGTGCATGTGCCGTCCCCAGCGTTGGATGACCCGCGAACGGCAACTCTTCCGATGGGGTGAAAATACGCACCCGATAATCGGCCAGTGGGTTGTCCGGCGGCAGAACAAACGTGGTTTCCGATAAATTGGTCCAGTGAGCAATGGATTGCATCTGTTCATCGCTGAGGCCGTCGGCGTCCAGAATGACGGCCAGCGGATTGCCTTTAGCGGGATGAGAGCTGAACACATCGACCTGTTTAAAACGGCGTGATGACGGCATCTGATTTTTTTCCTTCTGCGATTCGTGACAATGCTCATTATGTACGCCTGACCATGTGCTGTCGTGTCTATTGTCGGCTGTGGGCAGCGCAAGGGAACGTAAAGGAGAGAGGTGACATTATGTTTGATTAAAAAATGTACGATGATCGCCGGGATTCTGCCTCCCGATTGTGGCATAATGCGCGCCAAATCACATTCCTAATCGAGTAAGTGCTGTGCTGGTAACCAATAATATTACGATGCAATTCGGCAGTAAGCCGTTGTTTGAGAACATTTCTGTCAAGTTCGGCGGCGGTAACCGCTATGGATTGATCGGCGCCAACGGCTGCGGTAAATCCACATTCATGAAGATCCTCGGCGGCGATCTGGTGCCGAGCGCGGGCAACGTCGCTATCGATCCGAACGAGCGGATTGGTAAATTGCGTCAGGATCAGTTCGCGTTTGAACAATACAGCGTGCTGGATACGGTGATTATGGGGCACGTCGAACTGTGGGAAGTGAAAGAGGAACGTGACCGTATTTATGCGCTGGGTGAAATGAGCGAAGAAGATGGCTACCGGGTGGCTGATCTGGAAGTCAAATACGGCGAGATGGACGGTTACAGTGCTGAATCGCGCGCGGGTGAACTGCTGTTGGGAGTGGGCATTCCGCTGGAGCAGCACTACGGGCCAATGAGCGAAGTTGCCCCAGGTTGGAAACTGCGTGTGCTGCTGGCGCAGGCATTGTTCTCCAATCCGGATATTCTGCTGCTGGACGAACCGACCAACAACCTGGATATCGATACCATCCGCTGGCTGGAGCAGGTGCTGAATGAACGTAACAGCACGATGATCATCATTTCCCATGACCGTCACTTCCTTAATATGGTCTGTACCCATATGGCGGATCTGGACTACGGCGAGCTGCGCATTTATCCCGGTAACTACGACGAGTACATGACAGCAGCAACACAAGCGCGTGAGCGTCTGCTGGCGGATAACGCGAAGAAGAAGGCACAGATTGCCGAATTGCAGTCGTTTGTCAGCCGTTTTAGCGCTAATGCCTCCAAATCGCGTCAGGCGACTTCCCGTGCGCGTCAGATAGAGAAAATCCAACTGGAAGAAGTGAAGGCATCCAGCCGTCAGAACCCGTTTATTCGTTTCGAGCAGGACAAGAAACTGTTCCGTAATGCGCTGGAAATTGACGGACTCACGAAAGGCTTTGATAACGGGCCGCTGTTCAGCCAGATAAAAATGTTGATTGAGGTGGGTGAAAAGGTGGCGATTCTCGGTACTAACGGTATCGGTAAATCCACCTTGCTGAAAACACTGGTTGGTGAACTAGCGCCGGAATCCGGCACCGTCAAATGGTCGGAAAACGTGCGTATTGGTTATTACGCTCAGGATCACGAGTACGAATTTGACGGCGACTTGACGGTGTTTGACTGGATGAGCCAGTGGAAGCAGGAGAGTGACGACGAGCAGGCGGTACGCAGCGTGTTAGGGCGTCTGCTGTTTTCTCAGGATGATATCCGCAAGAAGGTCAAGGTGCTGTCCGGTGGTGAAAAAGGTCGGATGCTGTTTGGCAAGCTGATGATGCAAAAACCCAATATTCTGGTGATGGACGAACCGACCAACCACCTGGATATGGAATCCATCGAGTCGCTGAATATGGCGCTGGAATTGTATCAGGGCACGCTACTGTTTGTGTCGCATGACCGTGAATTCGTCAGTTCGCTGGCGACCCGCATTGTGGAAATCATGCCGGGTAAAGTGATTGATTTCAGCGGCAGTTATGAAGATTATCTGCGTAGTCGCGGAATCGAATAATATTCTGTGTTTCCAGAAAAAGCAGTCGCCTGTCGGCTGCTTTTTTTATTGGCTAAAATGTGAAACAGGATGAGGAACATCCTGAATAAAAAACAACCGCAGCGTACAATTTTATCTTTCGGTTCAACAGCGATATTATCTGGCGATTTTACTTTTAAAAGTAAAGTATCTAATGTAGCTATATTGGTTGGTGAAGACATGATGAATGTATACCCGTCATACTTCAAGTTGCTGGTGCGTTGGCTGCCCTCGCTCACCCCAATCACTTACTTGAGTAAGCTCCTGGGGATTCACTCGGTTGCTGCCTTCCTGCAACTCAAATTATTTAGGGTATAATTCAATAACAATAAAATAAAACCCACCAAAGAGGACATTGATTGAAATGATTAAAAATCAAATGGATAATAATTTTATTATAACTGATATAAGTTACAGTTAAATCGATTAAGCTACTGTAGTTCACAGAAAAATATTTGCTTTGTTACGTGTTGAGATGCCTTCTCATTTAATTTGGCAGATTGCGCGTTCGAAAAATAAATATCGCGGAGATCCTCACAGAAGACACATAAATAAAATGGTTATTCCCCGGCCAATTGATAGAGATCAAGTTGGTGATGTTATTCCCCTCATTATTCTATGCCGGCACGGAAATGTGTTACTCCGACTTGGCTACAGGAGAATAATAAAGAATGAATGGGGAAAATATGATGCTTTCCCGTCACGGCATCAATCGCCGCGATTTTATGAAGCTATGTGCCGCACTTGCCGCCACCATGGGGTTGAAAGAGGCCGCCGCCGCAGAAATGGCCCAGTCACTGACGTCTCCCCAGCGTCCGCCGGTGATCTGGATTGGCGCACAGGAATGTACCGGATGTACGGAATCCCTGCTGCGTTCGACCCACCCGACCATTGAAAATCTGCTGCTGAATACTATCTCGCTGGAATACCACGAAGTCCTCTCCGCCGCGTTTGGTGAGCAGGCGGAAGAAAACAAACACCGTGCTATCGAACAGTACAAAGGTAAATACGTACTGGTGGTAGACGGTTCCATTCCGCTAAAAGATGGCGGTATCTACTGCATGGTGGCCGGCAAGCCGATTGTCGAGCACATCCGTGCCGCTGCCGAACATGCCGCCGCCATTGTCGCCATTGGTTCCTGCTCTGCCTGGGGCGGGGTGCCAGCCAGTGGTTCTAACCCGACGGGGGCCGCTAGCTTGCAGACGGTGCTGCCGGGTAAAACCGTTATCAACATTCCTGGGTGCCCACCCAACCCGCATAACTTCCTGGCGACGATAGCGCACATCATCACTTATCAGCGTGCGCCAGCGCTCGACAGCCAGAATCGCCCCTCCTTCGCCTATGCTCGCCTGATTCACGAAAACTGCGAGCGCCGTCCACATTTCGATGCCGGTCGTTTCGCCAAAGAGTTTGGCGATGAAGGGCACCGTCAGGGGTGGTGCCTCTACCATCTGGGGTGTAAGGGACCGGAAACCTACGGCAACTGTTCAACGCTGGAGTTCTGCGACGTAGGCGGCGGTATCTGGCCGGTGGGGATTGGTCATCCGTGTTATGGCTGCAACGAGCAGGGCATCGGGTTTACCAAGGGTATTTTCCAGTTGGCTAACGTGGAAAATCCGACGCCGCGTGTTGAAAAGCCGTTGGTGACCAGCCCGGAAGGCGGTAACAGTTCTGCGACGGCCACCGGGCTTATCGGCGGCGTACTGGGGGCGGTAGCCGGTGTGAGCCTGATGGCCGTGCGCGAATTAGGTCGGCAGAAAAAACAGCAGGACGCCGGCAACGCATCCCAGGAGGGCTAAGCCGTGAACAGACGCAATTTTTTCAAGCTGGCGTCCGCGGGAGCACTACTGGCGGGTACGCCGCTGGTCAGTCAGGCGCAGGCCACCAACCGACCGCCGATTCCCGGCGCGCTCGGTATGCTGTATGACTCCACACTGTGTGTGGGCTGCCAGGCGTGTGTGAGCAAATGCCAGCAGGTCAACAAGCTGGAGTATAAACCAGACAGCGCGGTCTATTCCGGCGGTGCGGCGACCTGGTCCAACAATGACAAGCTCAGCCCGTACACCAACAACATCATTCAGGTATGGCGTAGCGGCGACGGCAAAAACAAGGATCAGGCGAAGGATGGTTACGCCTACATCAAAAAGCAGTGTATGCACTGCGTCGATCCTAACTGTGTGTCGGTGTGCCCGGTTTCGGCGTTGAAGAAAGACCCGAAAACCGGCGTGGTGCATTACGACGCCAGTATCTGTACCGGTTGCCGTTATTGCATGGTGGCCTGTCCGTTCAATGTACCGAAGTACGACTATGAGAACCCGCTTGGCAAGATCCACAAATGCGAGCTGTGCAATCAGCCAGAACTGGCAAGGCTCGACAAAGGCGGAATGCCGGGGTGTGTGGAAGTCTGTCCGACCGGGGCGGTGATTTACGGCACCCGCGAGCAACTGCTGGAGGAAGCGAAACGCCGGCTGGCGCTTAAGCCGGGCGATGAATACGCCTACCCACGCCAGACGTTGGACAGGAAAGACACCTACCTGCACACCGTGCCGAGCTATGAGCGGTATGTTTATGGCGAAAAGGAAGCGGGCGGCACACAGGTGCTGGTGCTGGCCGGGGTGCCGTACCAAAACCTGGAAATGCCGGCGCTGGATTCGTTGTCCACCGGTGCGCGTTCAGAGCATATCCAGCACACGCTGTATAAAGGCATGGTGCTGCCGCTGGCGGTACTGGCCGGGTTGTCGGTACTGGTGCATCGCAATACTCGCGCTGAGCGGGAAGAGACGCACGACTCACAGGAGAAACCTCATGACGGCGCATAAAGCAAGTCCGTTGGGCGGTCGGCTGGTGAGCTGGCCGGTGATGCTGCTGGCTCCGCTGGTGGCGATTTGCGCGATCCTGATCGTGAAACGTCTGTTTCTGGGCATTGGCTCGGTTGCGGATCTGAACGGTGGCTACCCGTGGGGGATCTGGATCGCGTTTGACCTGCTGGTCGGCACCGGCTTTGCCTGCGGCGGTTGGGCGCTGGCCTGGGCGGTATACGTGTTTAATCGCGGTGAATATCACCCATTGGTGCGTCCGGCGCTGCTCGCCAGCCTGTTCGGCTATTCGCTGGGCGGATTGTCGATAACCATCGACGTTGGCCGTTACTGGAACCTGCCGTACTTTTATATTCCCGGCTATTTCAACACCAATTCGGTGCTGTTTGAAACCGCGGTATGTATGACTATCTACATCGGGGTGATGGCGCTGGAGTTCGCGCCGGTGGTGCTGGAGCGTTTCGGCTGGAAGGTGTCGCTGAAACGACTCAACAAGGTGATGTTTTTCATCATTGCGTTGGGAGCGTTGCTGCCGACGATGCACCAGTCATCAATGGGATCGTTGATGATTTCCGCCGGTTACAAGGTACACCCGCTGTGGCAGAGCTATGAACTGCTGCCGCTGCTGTCGTTGCTGACCGCGTTCATCATGGGCTTTTCGATCGTGATTTTCGAAGGCTCGATGGTGCAGGCGGGTCTGAAAGGGCGCGGGCCGGATGAGCAGGCACTGTTTCGCAAACTGACGGTGCTGACGCGGGTGCTGGTCTTGCTGTTTATGGTGTTGCGCCTCGGCGAGATTATCTGGCATCAGAAAACCGCATTGCTGTTCGCCGGTGATCGCTTCTCGCTGATGTTCTGGTGTGAGATGGCGCTGATGCTGATGCCGCTGCTGATACTCCAGCAGTCGCGCTGCCGTCAGGATGCCCGCTGGCTGTTCGTCAGCGCGCTCAGCATGTTGTTCGGCGCGGCATTGTGGCGACTGAGTTACTCGCTGCTGGCGTTCAATCCGGGCAACGGCTACCACTATTTTCCCAAAGCGCAGGAGATCCTGATTTCCATTGGCTTCGTCGCCATTGAGGTCTGCGCCTACATCTTGTTAATCCGCCTGCTGCCGGTACTGCCCGCGCTGAAAGGCGAACATACGCATCATCAGGCTGAGGTAAAGCATGAGCCAACGCATCACCATTGATCCCATTACCCGTATCGAAGGGCATCTGCGCATTGATTGCGAAATTGAAAACGGCAAGGTCACCAAAGCCTGGTCATCCGGCACCATGTGGCGTGGCATGGAAGAGATTGTTAAAGGGCGTGACCCGCGTGATGCCTGGATGATCGTGCAGCGTATCTGCGGTGTCTGCACCACGGTACATGCCATCGCCTCGGTGCGTGCGGTGGAAAACGCGCTTGGCCTGAATGTGCCGGTCAACGCCCAGCACATCCGCAACCTGATTCTGGCAGCGCACAGCATTCATGACCATATCGTGCACTTCTATCAGTTGTCGGCGCTTGATTGGGTGGATGTCACTTCCGCGCTGAAGGCCGACCCGCAGAAAGCGGCGGCATTGCTTAACGGGTTGTCCGACTGGCCGCTGAATACCGCTGCCGAGTTCACCAAAGTGCAGCAGAAGCTCAACGATCTGGTCGCCAGCGGTCAGTTGGGGATTTTCGCCAACGGTTACTGGGGCCACCCGGCGATGTCGCTGCCGCCGGAAGTAAACCTGATTGCCGTCGCCCACTATCTGCAGGCGCTGGAATGCCAGCGTGACGCCAACCGTATCGTGGCGATTCTGGGCGGCAAGTCGCCGCATATTCAGAACCTGGCGGTCGGCGGCGTGGCTAACCCGATCAATCTGGATGCGCCGAGCGTACTCAACCTGGAGCGGTTGATGTACGTGAAAAGCTTTATCGACCGGTTGGGCGATTTTATCGAACAGGTCTATAAGGTGGACTGCGCGGTGATCGCCGCCCACTATCCGCAGTGGCTGACGCTAGGACGCGGGGCTGATCACTACCTGAGCGTGCCGGAGCTGCCGACCGACAACAAAAACGGCAGCTTCCTGTTGGCGGGCGGGTATATCGAAAACAGCGACCTGTCGAGCTACCGGCCAATCACCAGCCACAGCGATAAATTCCTGATCGATGGCATCCGCGAGAGCGGTAAACACGCCTGGTATCAGGATGATCAGCCGCTGGCGCCGTGGGAAGGGTTGACCCGACCTCACTACACCGGCTGGCAGGAGGACGGCAAGTATTCGTGGGTGAAATCGCCGACCTTCTACGGCAAAACCGTGGAAGTAGGGCCGCTGGCCTGGCTGTTGTGCGGACTGGCCGCGAAGCATAAAGACACGCTGGCTCACTTCTCTCAGGTCAAAGCCGCTTATCAGACGCTCAGCGGTCATCAACTGGAAGAGAAACATCTGCACTCCACGTTGGGTCGGGTGATTGGTCGTACGGTGCACTGCTGCGTACTGAAAGATACGCTGGCGCAGCAATGGCAAGCGTTGGTGGACAACATCGGCAAAGGCGATCACCAAACCTTCATCAAACCGGACTTTTCACCAGACACCGAATTCCACGGCGTCGGTTTTGGGGAAATGCCGCGTGGCATGTTGTCGCACTGGGTGGTGTTTAAAAACGGCAAAATCACCAACTATCAGGCGGTGGTGCCGTCCACCTGGACATCCTGCCCACGTAACGGCGAGGACAAGCCCGGTCCGTACGAGCAATCGTTGGTGGGTACGCCGGTGGCAGATCCGCACAAACCGTTGGAAGTGGTACGTACCATCCACTCCTTCGACCCGTGCATGTCCTGTGCGGTGCACGTAGTGGATACCGTGAATGGCAATGAAGTGACGCGGGTGAAGGTGCTGTGATGAATATACTGGTGCTGGGGATCGGCAATATTTTGCTGAGTGATGAAGGGGTTGGGGTGCGTCTGGTGGAACAACTGGAGCGGCGTTTTGACTGCACGCCCGTCGTTGACGTGGTGGATGGCGGCACCTGCGGCATGGAGCTGATGGAATGCATGGCCGGGCGCGATCACCTGATCGTCGCCGATGCGGTGCTGACCGGTCAGTCGCCGGGCAGTGTAACGGTGCTGCGTGACCGTGAAGTCCCGGCGTTGTTTACCCGCAAGATCTCCCCGCACCAGTTAGGTCTGGCTGATGTGCTGATGGCGCTGCAATTGACCGGCGAATTTCCCCGCCAATTGACGCTGGTTGGGGTAGAGCCAGACGTGCTGGATTCCGGTATCGGCTTGTCCGATACCGTCACCCGTGCGCTGGAACCGGCGTTACAGCACATCATCGCCGCACTGCGCCAGAGTGGCGTGACGGTGACGGAGAAGACTGCACAGGAGGTGTGTGGTGACTGATATTTTTTCTGCTTCGCCACGCGACGGCGGTAATAATCCGCCGTTAATACCCGACGAGCGCAAAGAATTGGTGTGGATTGCGGGGCATGATCAGAGTCCGGCGGCCTGGCTGGAAACTGAGTTCAGCCGCATTGCGCAACAGCGTATGCGGCAATTGCCGTTTTACCGTGACGGCATTCCGGTACGGGCTTGTGGATTTACCTTGTTTGAACAGCAGTGGTTCGGCTGCCTGTTGACGCCATGGATGATTAGCCTGTTGGTTTTGCCCGGTACTGGGCAGCAATGGCCGCGGCGTAATCTGTCCTCCCGGCTGGCGCTGGAGCTACCGTGCGGCAGCGTGAAGTTTGTGGTGAGCGAGAGTGATGACGGGCAGCAGTATCTGTCCTGCTCGCTGATGTCGCCGCTGGACCCGGCGCTTGGTGCGGAACAGGCGCTGCAACTGGCGCAACAAAGCGCACGCATGGCGCTGTCGTTGCCGGTGCAGGATGCCGATGCGCCAGAAAACCTGAGTCGCCGCGCGCTGTTCAGTCGTTATCGGAGTGAACGACATGCATGAAGTTTCTTTGTGCTACAACGCACTGGAGTTGATTGAGCAGCAGGCGCGTCAGCATGGTGCCCGCCGGGTCACCGGCGTCTGGCTGGAAATCGGCGCGTTGTCTTGCATTGAAGAAAGCGCGTTGCAGTTTTGTTTTGAGTCGGTCTGTCGTCAGACGATGGCGGAAGGCTGTCAGTTGCATCTGTCGGTGCGTCCGGCACAGGCCTGGTGTTGGGAGTGTAGCCAGCCGGTGGAAGTGACCGACCACGACAGCGGCTGTCCGCATTGCGGCAGCCATAGCCTGCGTGTTGAAAGCGGCGGCGATAGCCTGCAACTAAAGCAATTGGCGGTTGAATAACACGTTGCTGTTATGCAGCGTGTCATCAGTAAAAAACGGTCTGGTTGACCGGAGGAGTCGTATCAATGTGTACCACATGCGGTTGTGGCGAGGGAGAACGCCGGATAGAGGGCGATGAACCTGCGCATTCACACCACCATCCCCATACGCACGATCACCACCACGAACATCGCCATAGTCATGACCATGTTCATTCGCATCCTCACCATCATGACCACGATCACGGGCATGACCATCATCATGACGACGTAGCGCCCAGTGTGATTATTCATCATCACCATTACTATTATCACCATGGCGATGTGCATCACCATTATCATGGTGCCGCGCGTCACGAGCATGAAGATGATGGGCATGGGCACTATTCCCATGGACATCACGCGCATGAACATCATTCTCATGCACATCATAGCCACCATGACCACGCGCATCATTCACACGAACACACTCTGCCGGAAGAACGTTTCCAGCCGGTGGAGCAGCAACACCACCTGCACTACGGGCAGGGCGCGGCAGGTACTCACGCACCGGGTATCGGCCAGCAGCGGTTGTTGCAGATAGAAATGGATGTGCTGAGTAAAAATAACCAACTGGCGGCGCATAACCGCGAGCATTTCGACGCCGACCAGATTCTGGCGTTGAATCTGGTGTCCAGCCCCGGCTCCGGCAAAACTACGCTGCTGACCAATACCTTGCACTTGCTGCGTGAGCGCGTGCCGTGCGCGGTGATCGAAGGCGACCAGCAAACCACGAACGATGCTGAACGCATTCGCGCTACCGGCGTACCCGCGATTCAGGTTAATACCGGCAAAGGCTGTCATCTGGATGCGCAGATGGTGCATGACGCCATGCACCGACTGCAACTGCCAAATCAGAGCCTGCTGTTTATCGAAAACGTTGGCAACCTGGTGTGTCCTGCCGGTTTCGATTTGGGGGAACGGCACAAAATCGCGGTGTTGTCGGTCACCGAAGGCGAAGACAAACCGCTTAAGTATCCGCACATGTTTGCCGCGGCATCGCTGATGATCATCAACAAGATCGATCTGTTGCCGTATCTGGATTTCGATCTCGACGCTTGTGTTGCTAACGCACGTCGCGTTAATCCGCAGATCGAGGTGATTGCGTTGTCTGCGCGTACTGGTGAAGGGATGGAAGCCTGGTTGGCCTGGCTGGAAGCCCAGCTTCTGGGGGCGCAAACGCCGTCACAACCGTCACTGCTGTCAGGAGTCTAACCATGTGTTTGGGCGTTCCCGGTAAAGTGGTCGCTGTCGGGCCGGACCTGCATTATCCGGCACGGGTGGATGTGTGTGGCGTGCAGCGCGAAGTCAATATCGCACTGGTATGCGAAGGCGATCCGTCGGATCTGGTGGGACAGTGGGTGCTGGTGCACGTCGGTTTCGCCATGAGTTTGCTCGATGAGCAGGAAGCACAGGAAACGCTGGCGGCGCTGCAATCCATGCAGGCGGTTGGACTGGAGCTGGATGAAGTCAGGCAAACCGGAGCCATTTATGCAGTACGTTGATGAATTTCGTGATCCCGCACTGGCGAAATCGCTATTGCAGCGCATTCAGGCGCTGGTTGATGACATGCCGCATTTAAAGGCGCGCCCGTTGCAACTGATGGAGGTGTGTGGCGGACATACCCATGCCATTTTTAAGTTCGGTATCGACCGGCTACTGCCGCCGGAAATCGAGTTTGTGCACGGGCCGGGTTGCCCGGTGTGCGTGTTGCCGATGGGGCGGATTGATGCCTGTCTGGAGATAGCGGCTCGCCCGGAAGTGATTTTCTGCACCTTTGGCGATGCCATGCGAGTGCCGGGCCGCAACGGTTCGTTGCAGGATGCCCGCCGCCACGGCGCTGATGTTCGGGTGGTTTATTCCCCGCTGGATGCGCTGGCGCTGGCGGAACAATTTCCTGATCGGCAAGTGGTGTTCTTCGGACTGGGATTTGAAACCACCATGCCGAGCACCGCGCTGACCCTGCAACAAGCCAAACGCCGTGGTATCCACAACTTTTCGCTGTTTTGCCAGCACATTACCATCATCCCGACGCTGAAAAGCCTGCTGGAGCAGCCGGATTTGCGCATTGATGGTTTCCTGGCGCCGGGTCACGTCAGTATGGTGATTGGCGCGTATCCATACCAACCGCTGTGTGAACAGTTCCAGAAACCGTTTGTGGTCACTGGTTTCGAACCGTTGGATATCCTGCAGGCGCTGCTGATGCTGGTGCAACAACTGCACGGTGCGCGTTGCGAGGTGGAAAATCAGTATCGCCGCATCGTGCCGGACAGCGGCAATACGCTGGCGCAGCAGGCGATGGCCGAGGTATTTGAAACCAAGGCCAGCAGTGAATGGCGTGGGTTGGGCGAAATCGCCAATTCCGGTATGCAATTGCGGGCGGAGTACGCTGAATTTGATGCCGAGCGCCGTTTCAAACCACAACAGCAGCAGGTAGCGGATGAGCCGTTATCGCGTTGCGGTGATGTGCTCACCGGGCGTTGCAAACCGGGTGATTGCCCATTGTTTGGTCAGCGTTGTACACCGCAAAATGCTA
Source organism: Dickeya sp. CFBP 2040 (assembly GCF_012273755.1). Lineage (NCBI taxonomy): Bacteria > Pseudomonadati > Pseudomonadota > Gammaproteobacteria > Enterobacterales > Pectobacteriaceae > Dickeya > Dickeya sp. CFBP 2040. The sequence goes on along the minus strand of NZ_JAAVXH010000103.1, from coordinate 4,985 downwards.
TCGGCGCGTTGATGGTGTCCTCAGAAGGCGCCTGCGCCGCTTATTACCAGTATCGACGGGAGTGCGCCTGATGAAGAACACCTTATTGCCAAAAGAAATTACCCTGGCGCACGGTAGCGGTGGGCAGGCAATGCAGCAGTTGATCGAAGGCCTGTTCCTGCAGGCGTTCGATAACCCATTATTGGCGGAGCGTGAAGATCAGGCGCGTTTGTCGCTGGCCGAGCTGAATGCCGAGGGTGACCGGCTGGCGTTTACCACCGACAGCTACGTCATCGACCCGATTGAATTCCCCGGCGGTAATATCGGCAAGCTGGCGGTATGCGGCACCGCTAATGATCTGGCGGTGAGCGGCGCAGTGCCGCGTTACCTCTCTTGTGGCTTTATTCTCGAAGAGGGGCTGGCGGGAGAAACGTTACTGCGCATCGTCAATTCGATGGCGCAAACCGCCCGCGAGGCTGGCATCCAAATCGTCACCGGTGATACCAAAGTGGTGCCGCGCGGTGCGGCGGACAAAATTTTCATCAATACCGCAGGTATTGGCGTGATTCCACCACATGTGCAGTGGGGCACAGGTGAAATTCGCCCCGGTGACCGTTTGATTGTCAGCGGTACGCTGGGAGATCATGGCGCCACTATTCTGAATTTACGCGAGAAACTGGGACTGGAAGCAGAACTGACCAGCGATTGCGCGGTACTGGCGCCGTTGATTGCGCCGCTGCGCCAGATTGACGGCGTACGCGCTCTGCGCGATGCCACCCGCGGCGGGGTGACGGCGATCCTGCACGAATTCGCGCAAGCCAGCGGTTGCGGCATGGAAGTGCAGGAGAGCGCGTTACCGGTCAAAACGGCGGTGCGCGGCATCTGTGAACTGCTGGGGCTGGAAGCACTCAATTTCGCCAATGAAGGTAAACTGGTGCTGGCGGTGTCGCCAGAAGCGGAAAGCAGGGTCCTGGACGTTTTACAGTCTCACCCATTGGGACGCGATGCCGCGGTAATCGGCAGCGTCACCGACAAAAAACAGGTACGCCTGTGCGGCGTATTCGGCACCTCCCGCCTGCTGGATTTACCCCACAGCGAGCCTATGCCGAGGATTTGCTGAACATTAGTGGGTTATAGGCTACAGCCCATTCAGTACGTACAGGACGGCGTTTTTCCGGCGTCAAAAACTGTGCTGAGGTGGACGGCTTCGCCGGGTGAGCCGCATGGACGCGGCGAAAGCCCATGCCGCGCTGGGAGCGCGTCATGGGCGGCCCGAACAGCGAAGGCGAACGCCGAAAGGACCGCGTTAGCAGCACACCATTTTGCAACGCAAAATGGAACAGCGCTTGCGCTGGCCCGCAAGGGTGAACCCGTCAGGGTTCATAGTTTAGCCTCCCAGCCAGTGGTCAAGGAGAGGCGGCGTTTGAGCCTCTCCTTGTCGTGCGAGCGATGAAATGGCAAAGAAATGATGCTGTTTATTCCGCACGAAATTATTCACTGACCAGAGAAAATTCACCGTTTTCAAGCTGGATATGCGGGATGTTAAGGCATCCATACAGCAACACTTACAGTGATAGCTATTCATATAACTATGATGTCACCACATCACGACGGAATTGAAATTCGTGTTAAGGGCAAAGTGCAGGGGGTGGGGTTTCGGCCTTATGTCTGGCAAATTGCTCACCGGCTTGGTGCCAAAGGCAGTGTGCTGAATGATGGCGCGGGGGTGTTAGTCCGGCTGAGGCCTGCGAGCGCCGAGGCGGATTTCATTGCTGCGCTATACGCCGAGTGCCCGCCGTTGGCGCAGATCGATCAGGTGGTATGTCAGCCTTATTGCTGGGAAACCCTTCCGGACGATTTCACCATTGAACACAGCGGTGCCGGGCAGATGGATACCCACATCGTGCCGGATGCCGCTACCTGCGAGGCGTGCCGTCAGGAGCTGTTTGAACCGCATGACCGCCGCTACCGTTATCCGTTTATCAACTGCACCCACTGCGGCCCGCGTTTTACCATTATTCGCCAGATGCCGTACGACCGCCCGAATACGGCGATGGCGACGTTCCCGTTTTGCCCCACCTGTCAGCAGGAATACCAACATACGGCGGATCGGCGCTTTCATGCCCAGCCTAACGCCTGCCCGACTTGCGGGCCGCAGGTGTGGCTGAGCAATGCATCCGGAACCGTGGCACGCGGTGATGACGCCATCATACAGGCAGCGGTGGCATTGTGTGCCGGGCAGATCGTGGCGGTAAAAGGGCTGGGCGGGTTTCATCTCGCCTGTGATGCCACCAATGCGCAGGCGGTGGTACGGCTGCGTGAGCGTAAACATCGCCCGGCCAAGCCGCTGGCGGTGATGCTGCCGGATGTCGATTGGCTGGCGCGGTGCAGTCGCGTGGCGGAGTCTGCGTCAGCGCTACGCATAATGCAAAGCCCGGCAGCGCCGATTGTGTTATTGCCGTTGCGACAAAATGGTGTTCTGGCGGCTGGGATTGCCCCCGGTCTGGATGAAGTCGGAATGATGTTGCCTGCCAACCCGTTACAGCACCTGCTGCTGGCAGCGTCGGCTCGACCGCTGGTGATGACCTCCGGCAACGCCAGCGGTAAGCCACCCGCGCTGGATAATTCGCAGGCACTGGATGAACTGGCGGGTATCGCCGATCTGTGGTTGCTGCATGACCGCGATATTGTGCAGCGTGTTGATGACTCGGTGGTGAGAATGCAGGGTGAACAGGCGGAGATGCTGCGGCGCTCGCGTGGTTATGTGCCGGATGCCTTGCCGTTGCCGGCGGGGTTCAGCGAACAGCCGGCATTGCTGGCGATGGGGGCGGATCTCAAAAATACTTTCTGCCTGCTGCGCGATAGCTCTGCCATCGTCAGCCAGCATCTGGGCGACCTGGCTGATGACGAGGTGGAACAGCAGTATCGGCAGGCACAAACGCTGTTTGCCGATATTTACCGCTTTACGCCACAGGCCATCGCGGTGGATGCGCATCCCAGTTACGTCAGCCGTCGTTTGGGGCAGCAGCAGGCGGAACAGTTGGGCATTCCCTGCATTGAGGTGTTGCATCATCACGCGCATATCGTCGCTTGTCTGGCGGAACATCAGTGGCCACGCGACGCTGGGCCGGTCATCGGGCTGGCGTTGGATGGTATTGGCTATGGCGGTGATAACCGCTGGTGGGGTGGTGAATGCCTGCGGGTGGATTACAGCCAGTGCCAGCATCTGGGAGGACTGCCTGCGGTGGCGTTGCCGGGCGGCGATCTGGCGGCACGCCAGCCGTGGCGTAATCTGCTGGCTCAGTTTTTGGCGTTCGTTCCGGACTGGGAAATCGTGCCTGAAAGCGGCGTTATCCCTGCTGGTGCGCGAGCGTTGCTGACACGCGCTATCGAGCGGGGTCTTAACGCGCCACTGGCGTCGTCTGCCGGTCGGTTGTTTGACGCGGTAGCCGCCGCCTGTGGGTTTAGCGGCGAGCAGAGCTGGGAAGGCGAAGCGGCCTGTTGGCTGGAAGCACAAGCCCGGCAGCATCAGGATGACGCGCCGCCGGTGACGTTGCCGCTGTTCGCTAACCAACTGGATCTGGCAACCTTTTGGCGGCAGTTTCTGGCGTATCACGCTACCCCTGCTGACCGCGCTTTTGCCTTTCATGTGGCGCTGGCGGACGGGCTGGCGGCGCTGGTGTGTCAGGCTGCGCGGGAACATGGGCTGAACACGGTGGCGTGCTCTGGCGGGGTGATGCATAACCGTTTGCTGGTCACGCTGTTACGTGAACGGCTGGCCGGGTTTAGGCTACTGATGCCGTCGCGTTTACCGGCTGGCGACGGTGGGCTGGCGCTGGGGCAGGCGTTGATCGCCGCCAGTCGTCTGTCAACGTGGGGCTGACTGTTATAGTTCTTTTTCACCAGACTGTATCTGTTCTGCTTTGCTGCGCCATGCTACCGTTGCGCACCAACTTATAGGGTAGCGCTGGCGATGTCGATGGATATCAACCGCGCTATCTTTTCTCTGGCATACCGGTCAGCCTTGCCACATTGATTTGTGCTGTCGTCGCCGGTTGGCGATGTGAATAAAAATCAACGGTATGAAGCGATGACAGCGCGTGTTCCCCGTGGTAGGTTCAAAACTTATCCTGTTACTGTCCTTCGAGGCAAGCGACACGCTATGACGACGTTGACCGTAAATTCTCCTACTTCATCACGACCACCTTCATTGCTGATTGTGCAGATGGGCGAACCGCCTGAACCTATTGCTAATGCGGTCGGTCAGCAGGCTGACTGGTTTGGTAGTGCGCTGGCCGATGAAGGCGTGCAACTGCATGTGGTGCGGCCAGATGCCGGTGAGCATGATGCCGCTATTATCAGCGGTTCCTGGTCGATGGTGACTGACCGGCTGGACTGGAGCGAACGCACCGCTGAATGGCTACGACAGTGCGTGCAGGTCGGGTTGCCGGTGCTGGGCGTATGCTACGGTCATCAACTGTTGGCTCATGCGTTGGGCGGCACGGTGGCGGATAACCCTAATGGGCGGGAAATGGGGCTGAAGACGGTAACGTTGCATGACCGTGCCGTAACTGATGCGCTGCTGACAACGATGCCGACGCAATTCAGCGCCTACCTCAGCCATCTCCAGTCGGTAGTGGTGCCACCACCGGGTGCACAGGTGCTGGCGGCGTCAGAACAGGATGGATGCCAGATTATTCGTTACACGTCGCATACCTTGTCATTCCAGTTTCACCCGGAAATGGATGCGGCAGTGATGAACGCCTGCCTGCGCCACTGCGCCTTGCCGGAAATCACCGACAGCGCTGAGCCGGTGTGGGCGCGGCGGTTGCTGCTGGATTTTGTCCGGCAGGCGTTGTCCCGCTAAGGAGCATTCCGCTGGCAACATTCGAACGGCTGGGATTTGCTGCGTCGCTGCCTGCAACTCGAATTATTTAGGGTATATCGATAATCTCATTTTTATTTTTCTGACGATGCGACGGTTTATTTTTCCGTAAAAGATAACC
>NZ_JAAVXH010000102.1:0-1788 GCF_012273755.1 Dickeya sp. CFBP 2040 | reverse complement strand
CGAGGCGCTGTCGTTTGTCGCCGGCTACAGCTGCTACATGGACGGCTCCGCCCGTGACTGGCAGCACAGCTGGTTTACCGCCGGCAAGAACTGGCAGAAGACCGGCGCATTCGGGCCGTACCTCACCACCCGTGACGAAATTCCGGACCCGCACGCCCTGGCCATCCGCACCTACCTGAACGGTCACATGGTGCAGGACGACAACACCGCCAGCATGATCCACAAGGTGGCGGACCTGATCGAATACATCAGCACCTTCACCGCGCTGAGCGCCGGCGACGTCATCATTACCGGGTCGCCGGGGGGCGTGGGCAAGAAACGCACGCCGCCGCTGTTTATGAAGCCGGGCGACAGCATTGAAGTGGAAATCGAAAACGTGGGCCACCTGCGCAACACCATTGGTGAAGCCGCCCAGCCGGTGAAAGCATCACGTGCGGTTCCTGCCGCCGTGGAACACTGACGGGTATCGCCTCCGGCTTGCCGGAGGCGTCGCTCCAAGATTCTATGTGGTACAGCAGACGACTTTGCTACAGCAAAAAGCAGGATAACCGTTATGTACGCCGATGACGATGAGAGTGTTACGTTTGCCACGCTGGATGTTCGCCTTCCTTCCTCTGAACTGACTGAGATTACCGACCTGCTGGCGGTGTGCCAGCTGAGCATGGACAGGGATGTCGAATTTTTTGTGGCAGGCAGGCATAACGGCAGGCTGGTGGCCTGTGCCGGGCTGTGTGCCACTACCATCAAGTGTGTGGCGGTGGCGCCCGACTACCGCGAGCTTAACCTGGGGGTGAAGGTGGTGAACGAGGTGGTGCAGTTTGCCGCCGCCCGCGGCCAGTTCCATCTGTTTCTCTACACCCGCCCCTGCAACACCGCGGTGTTCCGCGGCTGCGGCTTCTACCCGCTGGCCTGCTATGACGACCAGGCGGTGCTGATGGAGAACACCCCCATCGGCATCCGGCAGTATTGCCAGTCGCTGGCAGCCGAGGCCAGACCGGGCCGGGACATCGGCGCCATCGTGATGAACGCCAACCCGTTTACGCTGGGGCACCGCTATCTGGCCGAGCAGGCCGCCGGCGCCTGTGACTGGCTGCATATCTTCGTGGTGCGGGAGGACGTCTCCTTTTTCCCGTTCACCGAGCGCCTGGAGATGGTGCGTCAGGGCGTGGCCCATATCCCGAACCTGACGGTGCACGCCGGGTCGGAGTACATGATCTCCAGGGCCACCTTTCCGGGCTATTTCCTGAAGGAAGAGACACTGGTGACCCAGGCCCATGCGGCGCTGGATCTGATCATCTTTCGCCAGTATATCGCCCCGGCGCTCGGCATCACCCGGCGCTTTGTCGGCACCGAGCCGTTCTGCCCGGTGACCAACCGGTACAACCAGGATATGCACCACTGGCTGGAGCAGGCCACGCAGGTGGCCGCCCCGGCGCTGGAGGTGGTGGAAATTGAGCGCACTCGTCAGCATTCCGGCCTGGCGATTTCCGCCTCCGAGGTGCGCCGGTTACTGAAGCAGCGCCAGTTCGACCCCATCCGCGAGATTGTCCCGGCAACCACGTTCGTGCATCTACAGCGCTATGGCGAACTCGCCTGCGCGTGATGTGTATTTAATGTATTAGGCAGGTAAACAACATGAAAATAATCAAGGAGGCCCTGGCGGGCACCTTTGAATCCAGTGATCTGCTGGTCAAGGTGGCGCCGGCGGAAGGCCAGCTGACCGTGGTGATCAACAGCGAGGTCATCAAACAGTTCGGCGCCCAAATCACCCAGGTGGTGAACGACACC
>NZ_JAAVXH010000101.1:0-21167 GCF_012273755.1 Dickeya sp. CFBP 2040 | reverse complement strand
TTTTGCCGATGATGACCGCCAGTTCGCCTTCATAGTCGAACTCGCTGGAGTAGTGCGGCTTGAGCACCTGGGTGCCGTGACCGGTCTGCGAGTCGGCGAAGCGCACAAACAGCGTCGGAGCCGGGTTCTGTTCGTTGAATTCCTTGCGTTTGTCGGCATAGTTCATGCCGACGCACAGGATTTTGGATGGCGCCACAATCACCGGCAGGAAGGTCACGTCGGCCACGGCCACATCCGGGGTTTCGGTCTGGAAGGCGGCGGCGTCATGGAGCGCATCGCCCGCCAGCAACGCCTTCAGGTCCGGGTAACGGTTGCCGAGGCGGCTGCCCAAATCAATCAGACCCGCAGGCGTATGGATCCCGTAACTGTTTTTGCCCTGATGGCGGTAACTTGCAAGTTTCATAATCTTTCCCGTTTAAATAAGGCCGCGTGCTAACGCGGCGTTATTTGTTTTTTGTCATACACCGTCACACCAGGAACTTGCCGAGTACCAGCAAGGCCACGGAGACGTTGATTGCACCACCGATACGGGTAGCAATCTGAGCGAACGGCATCAGTACCATACGGTTGCCGGCAGTGAGGATAGCCACATCGCCGGTACCGCCCTGCCCGCTCTGGCAGCAGGAGATGATGGCAACATCAATCGGATGCATACCGATTTTCTTGCCAACAAAGAAACCGGTGGTAACCAGTGCCACGACAGTGGACACAATCACCAGCAGGTTAGTAATAGTGAACGCATGTACCAGTTCTTCCCAAGGGGTGATCGCCACACCAACAGCAAACAAAATTGGATAGGTCACTGATGTCTGGAAGAATTTGTAAACCACCTGTGAACCTTCCAGCAGGCGAGGCGAAGCACCATTAAGCAGCTTCACGATTACAGCAGCGAACAGCATACCCACCGGTGCTGGCAGACCGATCAGCTTGTGACCCAACATACCGATCATGTACAGCAGAACAGCCAGCAACGCACCCGCAGCCATATTGGTCGGATCCATCTTGCCGCTTACTGCGGTGGTCAGTGTAGCTGGCGCCTGTTCAGTGCTGTTCGCCTTATTCGGCATCAGTTCGCCTTCACCGGTCAGATGCGGATAACGTTTACCCAGTTGGTTCAGAACACCCGCGATGATGATGGCGGTCAGACTGCCCAGCATCACAATCGGCAGGATACGGCCCAGCGCGACGCCCTGTTCCATATGCAGCAGTGTGGCGTAACCAATAGAAAGCGGGATCGCCCCTTCACCTACACCACCAGCCATGATCGGCAGTACCAGGAAGAAGAAAATCTGGAACGGATCCATACCCAGCATAATGCCAACGCCCATACCAACCAGCATACCTACCACTTCACCGCACAACATGGGGAAGAAAATACGCAGGAAGCCCTGAATCAGCGTCTGGCGGTTCATACTCATGATGCTGCCGACGATGATGCAACAGATATACAGATACAGGATGTTGGTGGATTTATAGAATTTGGTCGTGGCGTCCACAACCACCTGTGGCAGCAGTCCGTAGTAAACCAGCGCAGACGGGATAAAGGTGGCGCAAATAGCAGCAGCCCCCATCTTGCCGATAAACGGTAAACGCTTACCAAATTCGCCACAGGCAAAACCAAAGAATGCCAACGTGGCGACCATCACTACGATATCGCTAGGCAGTTTGCCTTCCAGACAATCCAGAGCAATCAACAGCCCAGCCAGGATAAACAGCGGCACAGGAATAACACCAATTTTGTAGTTATCCAGAATGTGCCACCATTTTTCTTTTAATGAAGCCTTCCCAGAGGTCTCATCTTTTACAACAATATAAGAATCATCAGTGGTACTCATAACCTTCTCCCCTCGTTATTTTCCAGGGTATATTAAGAGGTCAACGACCGTTATTATGTGACAACTCTCAAATTAAAAAATGAGTTTTAATGGCACTTATGGTTTTTATGGTTTTAATTATTTTCTTATTTATTTTCAAATAATTAAATAATTTCATTTTGGAAGGTTTTTCGTGGTTTTTATGGTTTCTATGGTGCGAAAGGCTCTTATTTAAATAAGAATAGACATATGTTGATAAAAAGTAATTAAGATGTCTATTGTGCGTGACGTTTTATTTACGCCTTATTTAAAATAACAGAAAAGAGAATACTATTTTCACAATCTGCGCGAAACGCTTCACAAGACCATTTTTTATCCCCTTACTTTTACGCCATTCATGATAAATTAGCCACCTCCGATTCAATCGGTCTACCGGTGATTAGCACATTATGACTGTCAGACTATCGTTCCATCTCAAGCTGTTCATCTACCTGATGATCTTTTTTTCTCTGCTGCTTATCACTGTAGGGCTTTACTACTATCGGGCGGTAGATCAGCAGCTTTATGACGAATTGGGTAGCCGGGCACAGATTCAGGCGCGTGAAATCGCAATTATCCCTTCGCTTATCGAGGCAGTAAAACACCGCGACACCGCCACCATCGACGACCTGGTCGATCAAATCAAGGCGCGCAGCGACGCCAGCTTTATCGTCATCGGTGATCGCAACGCCACCCATCTGTATCATTCGGAAGAACCGTCATTGCTCGGTACCGACATGATCGGCGGCGATAATAAAGAGGTATTAGAGGGGCAAAGCACTATCACCCTACGGCGTGGGGCGATTGGTACCTCACTGCGCAGCAAGGCACCGATCATGGCAGGCGATCAGGTCATCGGTATCGTATCGGTAGGGTATCTGAAAAAGCACATCGACAACCTGACACTTAGCAAAGCTGCTCATGTTGGCCTTGCTATCGTCGCTATGCTGGTTGCCCTATTCTTCTTTTCCTTGTGGTTCTCCCGTAATTTGAAAAAACAGATGTTCGGGCTGGAACCACTGGAAATCCGGCTGCTGGTGCGGCAACAAAAAGCGCTACTGGAATCTATTTATGAAGGTGTTATTGCCATCGATAAGCAACGCAATATTGCGGTTATCAACCATGCGGCCAAAGATCTGCTGGGTCTGGTGACGCCCTCATATCAACTGCGCGGCAAACTAATCGACGAGGTGATTGCACCTGTCTCCTTTTTCTCCAGTGAAGAGATATGGACAACCGACACCCATGACGAGATCTGCCGTTTCAACCACATCACGGTGATTGCCAGTCGCGTACGCATTATGCTGGAAGATGAACTACAAGGCTGGGTGATCAGTTTTCGCGACAAGAACGATATTCACACCCTGAGTATGCAACTCAGTCAGGTCAAACGCTATGCCAACAGCCTGCGCATTTTGCGACACGAACAACTAAACTGGACTGCCACGCTGGCTGGGTTGCTGCACCTGCGTCGCTATGATGAAGCAGTACGCTACATTGAAGCGCAGTCCGAAGGGGCGCAGGTGGTTCTTGATTTCATCTCCAGTCGATTCTGTTCACCGGCGCTTTGTGGACTGCTGCTTGGCAAATACGCCAGCGCCCGTGAAAAAGGCATAGAACTGCACTTTGATCCGCGCTGTCAGCTCAACAGTATCCCCGCCTCGCTCAATGAAACAGAACTGATGTCAATTATTGGGAATTTAATCGATAATGCAGTAGAGGCCACACTTGCCAGTACCCGTACCTACTATCCTGTTGAAGTATATATACACGATGGCGAACAGGAATTGGTCATTGAAGTCGCTGATCAGGGTACAGGGATTGACCCAGCCCTTGCAGATCGGGTATTTGAAATGGGCGTCACCAGCAAACAGGAAGGCGATCACGGGTTGGGCCTGTATTTGGTTGCCAATTATGTCAGTCAGGCTCAGGGTGTGATCGAAGTTTCTGACAATTCGCCTTACGGCGCTATTTTTTCTATTTTTATTCCAAAAACCACCATATAACCAAAACCAGGGAATACGAGTATCATGTCGATTGCGAGCATCATGCCGACTGAACGACCTATTGAAAATTTCGACATTCTGATCGTCGAAGATGAAAGAAAGCTGGCAAATATCCACGCAGAATTTATTGAGAAAAACTTTGCGCTGCGAGTAGTGGGCATCGCCTCAACCCTGAACGAAGCCAAACGCATGTTGCAGCAGTACCGACCCCGATTGATGCTGTTGGACAACTACCTGCCGGACGGTGAAGGCGTTCAACTTATCGAAAGCGACCTGATGCGCAGTATTAATTGTTCGGTCATTTTCATTACCGCCGCCAGTGACATGAACACCTGTGCGCAAGCTATTCAGTGTGGGGCCTTTGATTACATCATCAAGCCAGTATCGTACCCTCGCTTGCGCTCATCGCTTGAACGGTTTATCCAATTTGTCAAAACCCAATATACCTACAAAGTCGTTGATCAGCAGAACGTGGACGTGCTCTACCAATTGCAGGCGTCCACTGTGCCTAATGGCCCCGGTAGTAAAGGTATTGAAGAGAACACACTCAGTCTGATCAAACAGATTTTTCAGAACCAACCGGAAACGCTGTTTTCCGTGGATGAGGTCGTGGAGAAAACTGGACTGAGTAAAACCACTGCCCGACGTTATCTGGAATACGGGCTTGAAAACCAGTTTCTGGATGTAGAGATGCGTTACGGCAAGATTGGACATCCCCGGCGTCTGTATCGTAAAAAACATCTGGACTGACACACGCTCAGCTACCCTATTCTTTTCCTTAAGCCTGTCGGCTGCCACTCGCCGGCATGGCTCCTCTGTAGCTATCGGGCATCGTTCGATTCCGAGAGCGTTAGTAGCCAGCATAATGCTACAGGCACCGCACGTTTGAGGATGCCAGATTCAGTCAACGGTCTAAGCCTGATTAGGCATTTCTCCAAAATAGCAGCCCTACAGCGTAAAAAACAGCCATACCGCAAAATACAACTACATATCCAAGACGATTGGGCTTCTTTCTAAACGCACTGACTTAATCGTTTTGACGTTATCTTCACGTACGGCCCACTACTGGCGGGCCGTTTTTACATCCACCATGTTTTTACATCCACCATGCTAAGCCGATAATCCAGTCAGCTGCCGCCGTTATATCCTAAAACACCATGGTCATCGGGTCCGGATGCTGATACTCAAACCCTAGTTCACTACAAATCCGCTGCCCGTCGATCAATCTGGCCTGCGCCGGGTCGCCCGACAGAAATTGCGGCGGCTCCAGCCTCATCTGGCGCGCCTGTTCCGGATAAAAATCCTGTTTAGCCGGATGTCCCGATGCGCACAAATTGTAGAGGTGACCACCGTGTGGACGCTGTAGCAACAGCGCGATAGCACTGATCACATCTTCCAAATGGACCAGATTCACACCATGACTGCCATCCGGAAGATCTCGACGCCCGGCAAGAAAACGTCCCGGATGACGGTTATTTCCTACCAGCCCGGCCAGCCGCAAAATATCCACTTCGGTATGCGGCAGTGCGTGCAACCATTGCTCAAGCGCCAGTAAAACCTTACCTGTACCGGTTTCTGGCTGTAACGGACTACTTTCTTTCACCCGACCACTGACCGAACCGTAAACCGAAATGGAACTGGTGTACATAATGCGCGGCACCCCATGAGCCAATGCGCTATCGACCACCTGCTGTACCGCCTGCAGATAAGTACCGCCCGCGCGCTCAAGTCGCCCTGGCGGCAAGGTGATAATCAACGCATCCACATTCAGCAAGAGATCCAACTCATCAGGTTCGCACTCTAATTCCGGCGTCAGCGACAGTCGATAACACTCCACTCCCGACAACTGTGCTGCGGTTACCCCATCATCAGTGCTTTTGCTGCCGACCACTTGATACCCGCGGTTCTGTAACGTCAACGCCAGCGGCATCCCCAGCCAGCCAAGCCCGATTATCGATACCTTTTTCATCGTTGTTCTCCTGACTCCCCAGCGTAGATATCCCCGGTTTAATACTTTGTGCGTTCAATACTCTGTGCTTTTCATTATGTACCCTTATCGCCCATCTGGCGGTAATGTGATTTATACACTGTGGGTAAAAAAATGTTGCACTATCACATCAACATGGTTTAGGTTAACCGGCAGGCAACATCACTTTGTATTTTACGATAAAGAGACGAATTCATGTTACGTGTCAACATTAACCACCATCATCACCATCACCCTGATTAGTCTTTCAGGCGATAGGTGCTGGAAGACACTCAGAATCTTCCAGTGGCGGTAGACGCGTAAGAAAAGCCCCCGGAAGATCAATTCCGGGGGCTTTTTTTTGGGCCGGGAATTTTTAAAAAACCTGCTTAACAGGCATCACAGACAGGATAAATTGAGGTTCACATGCTGGATAAAACACGTTTACGTATCGCAATGCAGAAATCAGGCCGCCTGAGCGACGACTCACGGGAACTACTGGCCCGCTGCGGCATCAAAATCAACCTGCATCAGCAGCGCCTGATTGCGTTTGCCGAAAACATGCCTATCGATATTCTGCGCGTACGCGATGACGATATTCCGGGGCTGGTGATGGATGGCGTGGTCGATTTAGGTATCATCGGTGAAAACGTGCTGGAAGAAGAGTTGCTTAACCGTCGCGCTCAAGGCGAAGATCCACGCTATTTCACGCTGCGCCGGCTGGATTTTGGTGGTTGTCGCTTGTCGCTGGCAATGCCGCTTGATGAGGAATACACCGGTCCGCAATGTCTGCAAAACAAACGTATCGCCACATCCTATCCGCACCTGCTCAAACAGTACCTCGATAAACACGGTGTTAACTTCAAATCCTGCCTGCTTAACGGCTCAGTGGAAGTCGCGCCGCGCGCCGGTCTTGCTGACGCTATCTGCGATCTGGTTTCCACCGGCGCGACGCTCGAAGCCAATGGTCTGCGTGAAGTGGAAGTGATTTATCGTTCCAAAGCCTGCCTGATTCAACGTGACGGCGAGATGCCAGCCGAGAAGCAGCAGTTGATCGACAAACTGTTAACCCGTATGCAGGGCGTGATTCAGGCACGCGAATCCAAATACATCATGTTGCACGCGCCCAGTGAACGTCTGGATGAAATTATCGCGCTGTTGCCAGGCGCGGAACGTCCCACCATCCTGCCGCTGGCTGGCGACCAAAACCGCGTCGCTATGCACATGGTCAGCAGCGAAACCCTGTTCTGGGAAACCATGGAAAAACTGAAGGTGCTGGGCGCCAGCTCTATTCTGGTGCTGCCGATTGAAAAGATGATGGAGTAATGCCATGAGCAACCGCTTCAACACCCTAATTGACTGGCAAGCCTGCACTGAAGAGAAACAACGTCAGTTGCTGACCCGCCCGGCTATCTCCGCCTCCGATAGCATCAGCGCGATTGTCGCAGAGATTCTGGCAAAGGTACGTAACGATGGCGATGCCGCGCTGCGTGAGTACAGCGCCCGCTTTGACAAGGTGCAAGTCGATAGCTTGCGTGTATCAGCCGAAGCCATTGACGCCGCCGTTGCACGGCTGGGCGATGACATTAAACAGGCCATGGCGACCGCCGTGCGCAACATTGAAACCTTTCACAACGCACAAAAATTTCCGCCAGTCAGCGTAGAAACCCAACCCGGCGTACGTTGCCAGCAGGTAACCCGCCCGATTGCCAACGTGGGGCTGTATATTCCCGGCGGTTCCGCTCCGCTGCTCTCCACCGTATTGATGCTGGCAACCCCGGCACGTATCGCCGAATGTCAGCGCGTGATTCTGTGTTCACCGCCGCCCATCGCCGACGAAATTTTGTATGCAGCAAAATTGTGCGGTGTACAAGAAGTCTTCCAGTTAGGTGGCGCACAAGCGATTGCCGCCATGGCGTTTGGCACCGACAGCGTGCCGAAGGTGGATAAGATTTTCGGCCCCGGTAACGCTTATGTCACCGAAGCTAAGCGTCAGGTTAGTCAGTTGCTCGACGGCGCAGCCATAGACATGCCAGCCGGTCCGTCCGAAGTGCTGGTGATCGCCGACAGCGGTGCCACGCCGGATTTCGTCGCCTCAGACCTGCTGTCGCAGGCGGAGCACGGCCCGGATTCACAAGTTATCCTGCTGACGCCGGATGCGGACATGGCGCAGGCGGTCATCGACGCGGTAGAACGCCAGTTGACCACGTTATCCCGCGCTGACATTGCCCGTCAGGCGCTGTCCAGTAGCCGGGTTATCGTCGCACGCGATCTGGACCAGTGCATTGATATCAGTAATCAATACGGCCCGGAGCACCTGATTATCCAGACTCGTAATGCCGAAACGCTGGTTGATCGCATCACCAGCGCTGGTTCAGTATTTTTGGGTGACTGGTCACCGGAATCTGCTGGCGACTACGCGTCCGGCACCAATCATGTGCTGCCGACCTACGGTTACACTGCCACCTACTCCAGTCTGGGGTTGGCTGATTTCCAGAAACGCATGACGGTACAACAGCTGTCGCCACAAGGTTTGCAGGGGCTGGCATCAACCATCGAAATCATGGCACAGGCCGAACAGCTGACCGCCCACAAAAACGCCGTCACTCTGCGCGTCAATGCCCTCAAGGAGCAAGCATGAGTATTGAGAATCTGGCTCGTGATAACGTCCGCCGCCTGACCCCGTATCAGTCTGCTCGTCGTTTGGGAGGAAAAGGTGACGTATGGTTAAACGCCAACGAGTATCCGCACGCGCCGAACTATCAGCTTACTTTACAGACGCTCAACCGTTATCCGGAATGCCAGCCTGCACAGGTCATTGAACGCTATGCGGCGTACGCCGGTGTTGCACCGGAACAGGTGCTGGTCAGCCGCGGTGCCGATGAGGGTATCGAGCTATTAATCCGTGCGTTCTGCGAACCGGGTAAAGATGCCATTATGTTCTGTCCGCCGACTTACGGTATGTACGCCGTCAGCGCGGAAACGTTGGGTGTGGAGCGTCGTATTGTGTCGGCAACTACCGACTGGCAACTGGATTTAGCGGCTATTGAAGGCGCGCTAGATAACGTCAAGGTGATTTATGTCTGTTCACCTAACAATCCGACCGGTAATCTGATCAATCCAGACGATTTACGTCGGTTGCTGGAGCTGGCGCGTGACCGCGCTATCGTCGCTATCGACGAAGCCTATATTGAGTTTTGTCCACAGGCGACGACAGCTGGCTGGCTGGCCCACTATCCGCATCAGGTGGTGTTGCGTACCCTGTCCAAGGCTTTCGCGTTAGCTGGTCTGCGCTGCGGTTTTACTCTCGCCAGTGCCGAGGTTATCCAACTGCTGTTGAAAGTGATCGCCCCCTACCCACTGGCGCTGCCGGTCGCGGATATCGCCGCACAGGCTCTGAGTGAAGACGGCATCGCGACCATGCGACGCAATGTGGCCGAACTCAGTGAAAATCGCCGCTGGCTAAGTGACTCGCTGAAAACGCTACCGAACGTGGAAACGGTATACGCCAGTGAAAGCAATTACCTGCTGGTGCGCTTTGCTGATTCGCCAGCAGTCTTCAAGTCCTTGTGGGATCAAGGCATCATTTTACGTGATCAGAACAAACAGCCGGGGCTGGCAGGTTGTCTGCGTATTTCTATCGGCACCCGTTACGAGTGCGAACGTGTCATCAGTGCGCTACAGGCATTGTCAGGTAAAACAGCATAATTAGAGGAATCACCGTGGGATTAAAGTATCTTTTTATTGACCGTGACGGCACGCTGATTGCCGAACCGCCCGAAGACTATCAGGTTGACCGGCTGGATAAGCTGGCTTTAGAACCGGATGTTATTCCGTCGCTGCTTACTCTGCAAAAAGCCGGTTTCAAGCTGGTGATGATCACTAATCAGGATGGGTTGGGCACCAGCAGCTTCCCACAGGAAGATTTCGACCCGCCACACAACCTGATGATGCAAATTTTTACATCGCAAGGCATTCGCTTCGAACGAGTGCTGATTTGTCCGCACTTCCCTGGCGACAACTGTGACTGTCGCAAACCGAAAACCGCGTTGGTAGACGCTTTCCTGAAAGACAACGTGATGGATAGCGCCAACAGTTTTGTGATTGGCGACCGAGAAACCGATATTCAACTGGCGCAAAACATGGGCATCACCGGCCTGCGTTATCAACGCGATAGCCTCAACTGGCAGGCGATTACCGCCCAATTGACCAAACGCGATCGTCACGCCCATGTCAACCGTGTAACGCGTGAAACCGCTATTGATGTCAATGTCTGGCTGGACCGCGAAGGCGGCAGCAAGATCCATACCGGAGTCGGCTTTTTCGACCACATGCTGGACCAGATTGCTACCCACGGCGGTTTTCGCCTCAACATCGACGTAAAAGGCGATCTGTATATCGACGATCACCACACGGTAGAAGATACCGGGCTGGCGCTGGGTGAAGCGTTAAACAACGCGCTGGGAGACAAACGCGGCATTGGCCGCTTTGGCTTTGTGCTGCCGATGGATGAATGTCTCGCGCGCTGCGCACTTGATATCTCTGGCCGTCCGCATCTGGAATACAAGGCAGAGTTCAACTATCAACGCGTCGGTGATCTCAGTACCGAAATGGTGGAACACTTCTTTCGTTCCCTCTCCTACGCGATGGGCTGTACCCTGCACCTGAAAACCAAAGGGCGTAACGATCATCATCGTGTCGAAAGTCTGTTCAAGGTGTTTGGCCGTGCACTGCGTCAGGCTATCCGAGTGGAGGGCGATACCCTGCCCAGCTCCAAAGGAGTGCTGTGATGAACGTAGTGATTCTGGATACCGGCTGCGCCAACCTGTCATCCGTGAGGTATGCGGTCAAGCGACTGGGCTACGATCCACTGGTCAGCCGCGAACCGGAAGTGGTATTACGCGCCGATAAACTGTTTCTGCCTGGCGTCGGTACCGCACAAGCAGCGATGGATCTATTGGCCGAGCGTCAGTTAATCAGCCTGATAAAAGCCTGTACCCAGCCGGTGCTGGGCATCTGCCTGGGGATGCAGTTGCTGGGTAGCCGCAGCGACGAAACCGGCGGTATCGACACATTAGGGATTATCGATACACCGGTCGTACAGATGGCAGACCGCGGCCTGCCTCTGCCGCACATGGGCTGGAATCAGGTCACACCGCAGGCTGGTCACCGCTTGTTCCGCGATATTCCAGATGGCTCGTACTTTTATTTTGTGCACAGTTACGCTATGCCGGTGTGCGCCAATACCATTGCCCAATCCCACTATGGCGATGCGTTTACCGCCGCGGTGCAGAAAGATAACTTCTATGGCGTCCAGTTCCATCCGGAACGCTCCGGTGCGGCAGGCGCGCAGCTACTAAAGAATTTTCTGGAGATGTAAACGGACATGATTATTCCCGCATTAGACCTGATTGATGGACAGGTGGTCCGTTTGCATCAGGGTGATTATGGTCAACAGCGCCAGTACGGCAGCGACCCGCTGCCCCGCTTGCAAGACTATCAGCAGCAAGGCGCGCAGGTGTTGCATCTGGTAGATTTGACCGGGGCCAAAGATCCGGCGGCACGCCAGATTCCATTGCTTAAAACACTGCTGGCAGGAGTTTCCGTACCGGTACAGGTCGGCGGCGGTATCCGTACCGAGCAGGATGTCGAGGCATTGTTGGCGGCTGGCGCCAGCCGTGTGGTGATTGGTTCCACCGCAGTAAAACAGCCGGAGCAAGTACAACAATGGTTCACCCGCTATGGTGCGGATGCATTGGTATTGGCTCTGGATGTGCGTATTGACGCAGACGGCGTGAAAAACATCGCTATCAGCGGCTGGCAGGAAAATTCCGGTATCACACTGGAGCAAACCGTAGAACGCTACCTGCCCTTCGGCCTCAAACACGTGCTCTGTACTGATATCTCCCGCGACGGCACATTGCAGGGTTCTAACGTCGAACTGTACCGTGAAATCAGCACCCGCTATCCGCAGGTGGCATTTCAGGCGTCCGGCGGCATTGGTTCGCTGGCGGATATCGCCGCCCTACGCAGTAGCGGCGTACAAGGCGTGATTGTTGGTCGGGCCTTGCTGGAAGGTAAATTCAACGTGACGGAGGCGATTTCATGCTGGCAAAACGGATAATCCCTTGTCTGGACGTGCGCGACGGTCAGGTTGTGAAGGGCGTGCAGTTCCGTAATCATGAAATTATTGGCGATATCGTACCATTGGCGCAGCGTTACGCACAGGAAGGCGCGGATGAGCTGGTGTTTTACGATATCACCGCGTCATCTGATGGTCGGGTGGTGGATAAAAGCTGGGTGTCCCGTGTAGCGGAAGTGATCGACATTCCATTCTGCGTTGCCGGCGGCATCAAAAGCGTGGAAGACGCCGGGCAAATCCTCTCTTTCGGGGCGGATAAAATCTCCATCAACTCACCAGCACTTGCAGATCCGGATCTGATTTCACGTCTGGCTGATCGCTATGGCGTACAATGCATTGTCGTTGGTATCGATACCTGGCACGACGCCGAAACCGGTCGTTATCATGTCAATCAATACACCGGCGATGAAAAACGTACCCGTGTTACACAGTGGGAAACTCTTGACTGGGTGCAGGAAGTGCAGAAACGCGGCGCTGGTGAAATTGTACTGAACATGATGAATCAGGACGGCGTACGTAACGGCTATGATCTGACGCAACTACGACAGGTACGCGATGTCTGTCAGGTTCCATTGATCGCGTCCGGCGGTGCAGGCACCATGCAGCACTTCTTTGAGGCGTTTCAGGATGCCGGGGTGGACGGCGCGCTGGCCGCGTCGGTATTCCACAAGCAAATCATCAATATTGGCGAACTCAAACAGTTCCTTAAGCAACAAGGCGTGGAGATCCGGGTGTGTTAACCGAACAACAACGAAGCCAACTCGACTGGCAAAAAACCGGTGGCATGATGCCCGCCATCGTACAACATGCGGTTTCCGGTGATGTGCTGATGCTGGGCTACATGAATCAGGAGGCGCTACAGGTCACGGAAAAAAGCGGGAAGGTCACGTTTTACTCCCGAACCAAACAGCGGTTATGGACCAAAGGCGAATCTTCTGGTCATTTCCTCAACGTGGTATCCATTACGCCGGATTGTGATAACGACACGCTGCTGATTCTGGTCAACCCAATCGGCCCAACCTGTCATCTGGGCAACAATAGCTGCTTCCACCCGGCAGAGACACAGTGGCAGTTCTTATATCAGTTAGAGCAGCTTCTTGCGGAGCGTAAGCATGCCGACCCGGCCAGTTCCTATACCGCACAGCTGTACGCCAGCGGCACCAAGCGCATCGCCCAGAAGGTTGGTGAAGAAGGGTTGGAAACCGCGCTGGCCGCCACTGTGCACGACCGCGAAGAATTGACCAATGAAGCCTCTGATTTGGTCTATCACCTTCTGGTGCTATTGCAGGATCAGGAACTGGATTTAGGCACTATCATTCAGCGTCTGAAAGCACGTCACACGAAATAACCCGTCCTGCCCGCTTTATCACCGGTAAAGCGGTTTTTTGTCTATAGAAACCTTTAAATCTGACTGTGGGTTTTCTATAGACAAAAAAATAGCACCCAAATGGGTGCTATCTATAAAACAGGCGTTACGGCTGACTAATCAACCATAAATGTTGGCACGGTCACGCAGCTCTTTACCCGGTTTGAAATGAGGAACATATTTGCCTTCCAGTTCCACTTTCTCACCAGTTTTCGGATTACGGCCTAAGCGCGGCGCACGGTAGTGGAGTGAAAAACTGCCAAACCCACGGATTTCGATGCGATCACCGCTGGCCAGTGTTGTGGCCATCTGTTCCAGCATCTCTTTCACCGCATCCTCAACCACCTTGGCCGGGATATGAGATTGCTGTCCAGCAAGTCTTTCGATAAGTTCAGACTTGGTCATGATTCCTCCAAGCATGTGGTCAGTTAATGCCACGTTAACTTACTACCGTTTGAGGTTGGGCAGCAAGCGAGAGCGCTGCCCAACCCACCGTCATTACTCGCCTTTTGCAGCTTTGAAAGCTTCCGCCATGGCGTTAGAGAAGTTGCTTTCTTCCTGTTTGTTGTTAACAGAAGCAATAGCATCTTTCTCATCAGCTTCATCCTTGGCACGGATGGACAAGCTGACAACGCGGTTTTTACGATCAACGCCAGTGTATTTAGCTTCGATCTCGTCACCTACGCTCAGAACCAGCGTTGCGTCTTCGATGCGGTCACGAGAGGCTTCAGAAGCACGCAGATAACCTTCAACGCCATCAGCTAATTCAACTGTAGCACCTTTGGCATCAACTGCAGTGACTTTACCTGTAACAATTGCACCTTTTTTGTTAACAGACAGGTAGTTGTTGAACGGGTCTTCAGCCAGCTGTTTCACGCCCAGGGAGATACGTTCACGCTCTGCGTCAACCTGCAGAACAACAGCAGCGATTTCGTCACCTTTCTTGTATTCGCGAACGGCTTCTTCGCCAGCCACGTTCCAGGAGATGTCGGACAGGTGCACCAGACCATCAATGCCGCCATCCAGACCGATGAAGATACCGAAGTCAGTAATAGACTTGATCTTACCTTCTACGCGGTCACCCTTGTTGTGGGTTTCAGCAAACTGCTGCCACGGATTGGCTTTGCACTGTTTCAGGCCCAGAGAGATACGGCGACGTTCTTCGTCGATATCCAGAACCATAACTTCCACCACATCACCCACGTTAACCACTTTGGACGGATGGATGTTTTTGTTGGTCCAATCCATTTCGGAAACGTGCACCAGACCTTCAACGCCTTCTTCGATTTCTACGAAGCAGCCATAATCAGTCAGGTTGGTTACGCGGCCAGTCAGCTTGGTGCCTTCCGGGTAACGTTTAGCGATAGCTACCCACGGATCTTCGCCCAGTTGCTTCAGACCCAGGGAAACACGGGTACGCTCGCGGTCGAATTTCAGCACTTTGACAGTGATTTCATCGCCAACATTGACGATTTCGCTCGGATGCTTAACGCGTTTCCAGGCCATATCGGTGATGTGCAGCAGGCCGTCAACGCCGCCCAGGTCAACGAATGCGCCGTAGTCAGTGAGGTTCTTGACGATACCTTTGACTTCCATACCTTCCTGCAGGTTTTCCAGCAGTTGGTCGCGTTCAGCACTGTTTTCAGATTCGATAACAGCACGACGAGAAACAACGACGTTATTGCGTTTCTGGTCCAGCTTGATAACTTTGAACTCAAGCTCTTTGCCTTCCAGATGCAGGGTGTCACGTACCGGACGAACATCTACCAGAGAACCTGGCAGGAACGCACGGATACCGTTCAGCTCAACGGTGAAACCACCTTTTACTTTACCGTTGATAACACCGGTAACAGTAGCAGCTTCTTCGTAAGCTTTTTCCAGCATCAGCCATGCTTCGTGACGTTTAGCTTTTTCACGGGACAGCAGGGTTTCACCGAAGCCGTCTTCTACCGCGTCCAGAGCTACGTCTACTTCATCACCAACCTGGATTTCAATTTCACCCTGCGCGTTTTTAAACTGTTCTACCGGAATGGCAGATTCAGATTTCAGGCCGGCATCAACCAGGACAACATCCTTATCAATGGCAACCACAACGCCACGAACAATGGAACCTGGGCGGGTTTCGATTTCTTTCAGGGATTCTTCAAAGAGTTGAGCAAAAGATTCAGTCATGTTGATAATCTTTGGGTTTTTAAATTTAACGTCCATCTGGCTTCCTGCTCGATGGGGTTGTTTCACATCCCCACAGCATCCTTGCGGCGGGGTAAAAAAACAGAAATCAGGCCGATTGAGGCAATATCTGGCGAACATACGCCAGCGCTAACTCGACCACTTCGTCCAGCGTCATGTTCGTGGAATCCAGCACCAGCGCATCCGGTGCAGGCACCAAAGGCGCAACCGCACGATTCCGGTCACGGTCATCACGCTCTTTAATCTCGGACAAAAGACGTTCAAAGTTAACATTAAAGCCCTTCGCCTGCAACTGAAGCATACGACGTTTGGCGCGTTCCTCCGCACTGGCATCCAAAAATATCTTCACCGGCGCATCCGGAAATACCACCGTTCCCATATCTCGCCCATCGGCAATTAACCCAGGTGCATCTCGAAACGCACGCTGGCGACGCAGCAACGCTTCACGCACTCGTGGAAATACCGCTGCCTGGGATGCCGTATTGCCTACTTCCTGGGTTCGAATCTCATTGCTGACATCCTCACCTTCCAGAATCACTTTCAGTTGCCCGTCTTCTGGAACAAATCGCACATCAAGGTGCGACGCAATTGGGACCAACGCTTCCTCAGATGCAATATCCACCTGATGGTGCAACGCCGCCAATGCCAGCACGCGATAAATCGCGCCCGAATCCAGCAGATTCCACTGCAACGCATTTGCCAGCGCCTTGCACAAGGTTCCCTTACCTGCGCCACCGGGCCCGTCAACCGTAATTACCGGTGCAGTCACCACCATTTCTCACTCCTCAAAACCAGGAAATGCATGTCTTATTACAGACAATATACCGGGTCATTATACCCTTTTGTGGCAGTAAGCGTGAGATTAAAGGCTTATTACTGCAGAAAATCGGGAAAATGTTGTAATACCCAGAGTATAACGCTAAAAAAATATCGCACAGAGCTGTCTCATTACCCTGTGCGTCAGCAAATTAATTGCGCTGGCTCAGGCGTTCCAATTGCTGGAAATAGTCTGGAAACGTTTTAGCAGTACATTTAGGATCAAGGATGGTAACCGGCGTATCAGATAACGCCACCAGCGAGAAGCACATCGCCATGCGATGATCATTGTAAGTACCAATCTCAGCCGCTTTCAGTTGCGCCGGTGGCGTAATGCGAATGTAGTCATGCCCTTCTTCTACCTCAGCACCGACCTTACGCAGTTCCGTTGCCATAGCCGCCAGACGATCAGTTTCTTTTACACGCCAGTTGTAGATGTTGCGCAGCGTCGTTGTCCCCCCTTTGGCAAACAGCGCGGCAGTAGCGATGGTCATTGCCGCATCGGGGATATGATTCATGTCCATATCAATAGCGTGAAGTTCTCCACGCTGGCACTCAATATAGTCTGCTCCCCAACGAACCTGTGCCCCCATTTTCTCCAGCACATCAGCAAAGCGGATATCGCCCTGCACACTGTGACGACCGACACCGGTCACGCGTACCGTTCCTCCCCGAATAGCGGCAGCCGCCAGAAAATAAGAAGCGGAGGATGCATCACCTTCCACCAGATAATGCCCCGGTGATTGGTAATGCTGATTACCCGCAACCATAAAAGTCTGGTAATCGTTATTAGTCACCATGATGCCGAATGTCTTCATCATGTGCAGGGTAATATCGATGTAAGGTTTGGAAACCAGATCGCCCTTAATGCTGATGCGAGTATCCTGTTTAGCCAACGGCGCCGTCATTAACAGGGCGGTAAGAAACTGGCTTGATACCGAGCCGTCTACACTTATCTCTCCACCCTGAAAACCACCCTTCAGGCGCAACGGCGGATAGTTTTCCTGCTCCAGATAATCGATACCAGCTCCCCCCTGACGCAACGCATCGACCAAATGACCAATCGGGCGCTCTTTCATTCTAGGTTCACCGGTCAATACGATATCGCCATCTGCCAAGCACAACGCTGCTGCAAGCGGACGCATCGCCGTCCCCGCATTCCCCAAAAACAGTTCCAGCGGCGCAGACGCCGTCAATGCCCCACCCACTCCGACGATTTCGCACTCGGTACGACTGGCCGACAAGCGATATTCAACGCCTAATGCACTCAGTGCATTGAGCATATGGCGAACATCGTCGCTATCGAGCAGATTGGTAAGGTGCGTGGTACCTTTTGCCAGTGCCGCTAATAGTAACGCGCGATTAGAAACACTTTTAGAACCCGGCAAATTGATTGTGCCGTTAATAAATGAGATCGGTTGTAGGGTCAGGGATTCCTGCATGTGAAACATGTTCTCCAAGAGTTAACACAAAAACCCCGGCCAGATAACCGGGGTTTAAATCAGAAACAGCACATTAGCGCGCTATATTTATCAATTTATCAGCCATGGCGACGCTCAAAATCGGCCATGAACTCCGTCAATGCTTTTACGCCATCCAGCGGCATAGCGTTATAAATGGACGCACGCATACCGCCTACAACACGGTGGCCTTTCAACGCGTGCAGGCCAGCCGCCTGAGCTTCCTGCAGGAATATCGGGTCTAATGCAGCATCTGCCAATTGGAACGGCACGTTCATACGCGAGCGGCTGGACTGAACAACATCATTACGATAAAAATCGCTGCCATCGATAGTGGCATACAACAGCTCAGCCTTGGCCTGATTGCGTTTTTCAATCTCCAGCAGGCCGCCTTGCTCTTTCAACCACTTAAACACCATACCGGACAGATACCAGGCAAAGGTCGGCGGCGTGTTGAACATAGAATCGTTATCAGCCAGAAGCTTATAATCCAGAATAGACGGCAGTTCGCGGCGTGCTTTACCGATGAGGTCATCTCGCACAATGACCAGGGTCAGGCCGGCTGGCCCCACATTTTTCTGCGCGCCCGCATAAATCACCCCGTAACGGCTCACATCCAGCGGTCGGGACAAAATACTGGATGAATAATCCGCCACCACGATTTTATCACCAAAATCAGGATCTTCTTCGATAGCCAGACCGTCAATAGTCTCATTCGGGCAATAATGTACATAAGCAGCATCATCGGACAACGCCCACTCGCGCATCGGTTTTATGCCACGCAGCCCATCAACACGGGTTTTCACATCAATAACATTGGGGGTGAGATATTTCTCAGCTTCCTTGACGGCGCTGTATGCCCAGTAACCGCCATCGATATAATCAGCTTTATTATTGTCACCCAGCAAATTGAGCGGCACTGCAGCAAACTGAGCGCGCGCGCCGCCATGGCAAAACAATACTTTGTAATTCGAGGGGATTTTCAGTAAGTCGCGCAAATCCTGCTCAGATTCACTGGCCACTTGCATAAACTCTTTACTACGGTGGCTGATTTCCATTACCGATGTACCCAGCCCATGCCAGTTGCATAGTTCTTGTTCTGCACGACGCAACACTTCTACCGGTAACATAGCTGGACCAGCACTAAAATTAAAAACCTGAGTCATTTCCCCTCACCACATATCAAAGCGACTTGTCTCGTCGCATCCGTTTACCCTGCCATCGGTTTTATCATTCGTCTTTCCTGCCTGCAATGCTTATCACCCCTGATGTCTGAAAACTTGCGCTCTTGTCCGCCTGTTATCGTCCCAGGCGATACATCTGTTACATTGTCGTCGGGAAGCACCACGCAATACGCAACATGCGGGATAGAGTCGGTACACAAAACCACGTATGATGCAGCCTCCTCATAACACATTCAGGTTCGAACCATGACCCAAACGTTTATCCCAGGCAAAGACGCCGCCCTGGAAGATTCCATCGCCCGTTTTCAACAACAGCTCCTCGACCTGGGGTTCAACATCGAAGAAGCATCCTGGCTGAATCCGGTGCCCAACGTCTGGTCGGTACATATTCGTGACCGCGATTGCGCCTTGTGTTTCACCAATGGTAAAGGTGCGACCCGGAAAGCCGCACTGGCTTCGGCACTGGGTGAATACTTCGAACGGCTGTCCACCAACTACTTTTTTGCCGACTTCTATCTGGGCCAACAGATCGCCGAAAGCGAATTCGTGCATTATCCCGACGAGAAGTGGTTCCCACTTCCCGAAGATGACAGCCTGCCGGAAGGTATACTGGATACCCGTCTGCACGCCTTCTATGACCCGGACCAACAACTTGTCGCCAGCGACCTTATTGATCTGCAATCAGGCAACCACAGCCGCGGCATCTGCGCTCTACCGTTTACCCGGCAGTCCGATCAGCAGACGGTTTATATCCCGATGAACATCATCGGTAATTTGTACGTGTCGAACGGCATGTCGGCAGGCAATACCCGCAATGAAGCGCGTGTTCAGGGGCTGTCAGAAGTATTCGAACGCTATGTGAAGAATCGCATTATCGCTGAAGCCATCAGCCTGCCGTCGATCCCGGCTGAAGTGTTATCACGTTACCCAGGCGTGGTGGAAGCGATTGCTACGCTGGAACAGGAAGGTTTCCCGATCTTTGCTTATGACGCTTCTCTCGGCGGCCACTACCCAGTTATCTGCGTAGTGCTGCTCAACCCGGCCAATGGCACCTGTTTTGCATCGTTTGGCGCACATCCGGATTTTGGCGTCGCGCTGGAACGTACCGTCACCGAACTGTTGCAAGGCCGTGGACTGAAAGATCTGGACGTGTTCACGCCGCCGACATTCGATAATGAGGAAGTTGCCGAACACACCAATCTGGAAACCCATTTTATCGATTCCAGCGGTCTAATCTCCTGGGACCTGTTCAAAAACCAGCCAGACTATGCCTTCGCCGACTGGGATTTCAGCGGCACGACCGAGCAGGAATTTGCGACGCTGATGGCAATCTTCGATAAAGAAGACAAAGAGGTGTATATCGCAGATTACGAGCATCTGTCAGTGTACGCCTGCCGCATTCTGGTGCCTGGCATGTCGGACATCTACCCGGCAGAGGACCTGCTGCTGGCGAACAACAGCATGGGAGCACATCTGCGCGAAACACTGTTATCCTTACCAGACAGCCAATGGGAAAAAGAAGATTATCTGGCCCTGCTGCAACAACTTGATGATGAAGGGTTGGATGACTTTACCCGTGTGCGCGAATTGCTGGGGATCGCAACCGGCAAAGATAACGGCTGGTTTACACTACGTATTGGCGAACTGAAATCCATGCTGGCGCTGGCTGGCGGCGATCTGGAGCAGGCGTTAAGCTGGGCGGAGTGGTCGCTGGATTTCAATCAGTCCGTCTTTTCACCAGCACGCAGTAATTATTACCGCTGTCTACAAACGCTGCTGCAACTGGCTCTGGAACCTGAGCGCGACCCCGCTCAATACTATGATGCTTTCGTGCGCATGTATGGACAGGATGCAGTGGAGACGGCAAGCGCCGCTATTTCCGGTGAGCAGTGCTTCTATGGCTTGTTCACAGTGGATGCTGACCTGAAAGCGTTACCTGCCCATCAGTCGTTATTGGCAGCTTATGAAAAATTGCAACGCGCTAAACGCCTGCACTGGCAGGTAAAAAAATAAGCTTTGTAGCAGTTAGCCGGATGACTATTACGTCATCCGGTATACCACACTATTAAGCGATTTAGCGTTTACATGCACTGCGTTCTGTATACTGTCATCATCGAATCGACTATCTAATATTACCGAATTTCATAGTTATCCCTTGTTTCTATATGGGTATATTACATCACC
>NZ_JAAVXH010000100.1:0-703 GCF_012273755.1 Dickeya sp. CFBP 2040 | reverse complement strand
CACCACGCAGGCACTTCTACTCGGTAAGGAGGTGATCCAACCGCAGGTTCCCCTACGGTTACCTTGTTACGACTTCACCCCAGTCATGAATCACAAAGTGGTAAGCGCCCTCCCGAAGGTTAAGCTACCTACTTCTTTTGCAACCCACTCCCATGGTGTGACGGGCGGTGTGTACAAGGCCCGGGAACGTATTCACCGTAGCATTCTGATCTACGATTACTAGCGATTCCGACTTCATGGAGTCGAGTTGCAGACTCCAATCCGGACTACGACGTACTTTATGAGGTCCGCTTGCTCTCGCGAGGTCGCTTCTCTTTGTATACGCCATTGTAGCACGTGTGTAGCCCTACTCGTAAGGGCCATGATGACTTGACGTCATCCCCACCTTCCTCCGGTTTATCACCGGCAGTCTCCCCTGAGTTCCCACCCGAAGTGCTGGCAACAAAGGATAAGGGTTGCGCTCGTTGCGGGACTTAACCCAACATTTCACAACACGAGCTGACGACAGCCATGCAGCACCTGTCTCAGAGCTCCCGAAGGCACAACCGCATCTCTGCAGTCTTCTCTGGATGTCAAGAGTAGGTAAGGTTCTTCGCGTTGCATCGAATTAAACCACATGCTCCACCGCTTGTGCGGGCCCCCGTCAATTCATTTGAGTTTTAACCTTGCGGCCGTACTCCCCAGGCGGTCGATTTAACGCGTT
>NZ_JAAVXH010000099.1:0-404 GCF_012273755.1 Dickeya sp. CFBP 2040 | reverse complement strand
GCCGCGCCCGACCCGGTCTGGATCGAAAAGCCCGCCCTGAAATACCCGGAGTGCTCAATCACGTCCGCCGCCGTCCGCGCTATCAGCAGTTCACGCGGGTTGCTGGTCACGCGCGCCGCCCCCACGCTGATTTTCGCCGGGTCGCCCACTTCCTCCACCGGCACCACAAAGTCCACCTGGTCCTGCACGATGCTCGCCGGCATGTTCGGGAACGGCACCAGACTTTCCGTCAGCAGCACCACCTTTTTCGCGTAGTGCGCATCCACCATCGCGTAACCCAGCGACCCGCAGCGCGATTTCCCCGACGTCCCGTTGGCGTTGCCGAATTCGTCGCTGCTCGGCACACCGAGAAACGCCACGTCTATCGCCAGCTCGCCGCTCTGCAGCAGGTGCACCCGCCCCCC
>NZ_JAAVXH010000098.1:0-74390 GCF_012273755.1 Dickeya sp. CFBP 2040 | reverse complement strand
ACAGGCCGCAATGCGTCACTAAACACAGACGCCTGCGTTGCTACTACACATTCCTCGGTTGTCCCTAAACGTAAAAGGGAGCCGTTTGGCTCCCTTTCCTGGCATCAACTGCCCAGATTCAGCTGTTATCCGCTGGTTTTTCTGTCGGTAGCTCAACTGATGCTGTGGCGCTGGGTTGACGGCGTTTACCGATATTTTTGCTGTCGCGGTGGCGTACCTTGACCTTCGTTTTCTGCTTTTCTTTCTCTTTTTGCTTCTGCTCTTTGCGCTTAGCCAGCACTTTTTTCGATGGCTTGCCGTTAGATTTAGGGCTTGGCGCACGGGTAGTCGGTCGTAGTTCATCCACCACGCGGGCTTTCAACGGTTCATTGAGATAACGGCCAATTTTTTCAAGCAGCAGATAATCATGCGCTTCTACCAGCGAGATGGCACAACCCTTACGCCCCGCCCGCCCGGTACGCCCGATACGATGCAGGTAAACGTCTGACGTTCGTGGTAAATCGAAGTTGAACACGTGGCTGACGTCCTGAATATCCAGTCCGCGTGCGGCGACGTCGGTGGCAACCAATACTTTCACCCGGCCTTCGCTCAACCGTTTGATGGCTTCGTTGCGTTTAGCCTGTACCATTTCCCCTTCCAGATAGCAGGATTCGATACCCGCAGAGCGCAACCAGTCTACCAGTTCATGCACCCGCTCGCGCTTGCGCACGAACACGATGGAACGGGTTACGTCCGGCTGTTTGAGCAGGTGGCTCAGTAGTGCGGTTTTGTGCTGCACATCATCAGCGCGGTAGTACCATTGCAGGATTTTTTTACGCTCGCGCCGTGACGGTTCGGCTTCCACTTCGATAGGGTCGTTCAGCAGTCGCTCGGCAAAATCCTGAATAGCGTCGCCTTCCAGCGTTGCGGAGAACAGCATGGTTTGCTTGCGCCAGCGGGTTTCTCCGGCAATATGCTCAATGTCCTGGGCGAATCCCATGTCCAACATGCGGTCAGCTTCATCCAGAATCAGGGTTTCTACTGCACGACAGTCAAAATTTTCTTCTTTGATGTATTGCAACAGACGTCCGGTAGTGGCGACCACCACATCCTGATTCTCGCTGAATACTTCGGCGTGATTCATATAAGCCACACCGCCGGTGATGGTCGCAATATCCAGATGGGTATGTGCAGCCAGCGCCCGCGCTTGATCCGCCACTTGCATCGCCAGCTCTCGTGTTGGTGTCAGAATCAGGATTCGTGGCGGACCGGATTTTTTACGTGGAAAATCCAGCAAGTGTTGTAAAACCGGCAGCAGGTAGGCGGCGGTTTTGCCGGTTCCGGTCGGTGCGGAACCCAGCACATCCCGCCCTTCCATCGCTGGGGGAATGGCCTCGGCCTGAATGGCGGTTGGGCGGCTGAAGCCCATGTCGCGCAAGGCGTCAAGCAGGCTGTCATCAAGATCAAACTCGGAAAAATTGGTCGCAGTCATGGTCTACCTCTGTTCGGGGCGCTGATTATAGACGCATTGGCGGGGTTGTTCATCTGTTTAAGCGGTATTCGCCACTTTTCCCAATATTCTGTTTCTCCTATGCTAACCCCGTTTTGACAACAATATGGCATAGCAATGACCTTCCAGCAGCATACACCGGCTCCGCGTGCCGGCGGATTTACTTTTAAACAGTTTTTTGTGGCGCATGATCGTTGTGCGATGAAAGTCGGAACCGATGGCGTGTTGTTAGGCGCGTGGGCGCCACTGCATAAGGAAACCCGGATACTTGATATCGGTTGTGGTTCAGGTTTGGTGGCCTTGATGTTGGCCCAACGCAGCGGCGGGCGGACTCCAGTAGATGGTGTAGAGTTGGATACCGCCGCCAGTGCGCAAGCCTCGGACAACGCAGCGTTATCCCCCTGGGCTGACTACATACGAATTTATCAGGCTGATATTGTCGCTTATGCTCAGGCAGCTACAGCGCGTTACTCGCTGATTGTGAGTAATCCGCCCTATTTCTCTGTGGGCGTCGATTGCGCTTCTGCCCAGCGTGCGCAGGCGCGTTATACCACTACCTTAACGCACGACGCGTTGCTGGATTGCGCCAGCCGGTTGCTTGAGTCAGGAGGGCGATTTTGCGTCGTGTTGCCGTTACAGGTGGCGGATAGTTTTTTGAGGCTGGCGCAACAGTTGGCATGGTATGCCGACATCTGGGTTGATGTGGCGGATAGCCCGGCCCGGCCAGTCAATCGGGTGCTGCTATCGTTGAGGCGACATGCCGTAGCGCTGACGCGAGCATCGTTAATCATTCGTGACGATAATCGTCACTATTCGGCGTCATTTCAGGCGTTGACGCGGGATTTCTATTTGTCGATGTGAACATTTTGTCGATGTGAGTGCTCGTTGATGTAGTTTGCCGGGTGAAAACCCGGCATGAAAACCGGCTGTATCTTCAGGGATGAAGGATGGTTGGGTATGCGTTTTCCGCGCGTTGCGGATAATCAAGCGTGTAGTGCAGTCCACGGCTCTCTTTACGTTCGAGTGCACAACGTACAATCAGTTCCGCCACCTGAACCAGATTGCGTAGCTCCAACAGGTTGTTGGAGAGGCGGAAGTGGGCATAATATTCGTTGATTTCCTGCTTTAGCAGCGTGATGCGCCGTAGCGCACGCTCCAGCCTCTTGGTTGTACGCACAATGCCTACGTAATCCCACATAAATAGCCGTAGTTCGTGCCAGTTATGCTGAATCACGACCCTTTCGTCAGAGTTTTCCACCTGGCTTTCATCCCAGCGGGGCAACGATTCCACCAGCGTTTTTTCGGGTAAATGCTGCAAAATGTCTTCAGCAGCGGACCAGCCGTACACCAGACATTCCAGTAGTGAGTTCGACGCCATGCGGTTTGCGCCATGCAGGCCGGTATAACTGACCTCGCCAATCGCATACAGGCCGTCCAGATCGGTACGCCCTTGCTGGTCAACGACCACGCCGCCGCAGGTGTAATGTGCGGCGGGAACGACAGGAATCGGCTCCTGGGTCAGGTCAATTCCCAGCGACAATAACTTCTCGTAAATAGTCGGGAAATGCTGTGTGATGAAGTCTGCGGGTTTATGGCTAATATCCAGATACATGCAGTCTACACCCAGCCGTTTCATTTCGTGGTCTATTGCACGGGCGACAATATCCCGCGGCGCCAGTTCCGCCCGTTTATCAAAGTCAGGCATGAAGCGGCTGCCGTCAGGCCGTGTCAGCCAGGCGCCTTCACCACGCAGTGCTTCAGTCAACAAAAAATTGCGTGCCTGTGGGTGATACAGGCAAGTAGGATGGAATTGGTTGAACTCCATGTTCGCTACCCGGCAACCCGCTCGCCAGGCCATGGCGATACCATCTCCGGAAGAAATATCGGGGTTGGTGGTGTATTGGTAAACTTTGGCAGCGCCGCCGGTAGCGAGCACCACGGCTTTGGCACGGCATGATTCGACATGTTCTTTTTCGCGGTTCCACAGGTAAGCGCCAACTACCCGTTTATGGCCCGGCAAGCCGAGTTTACTGGAAGTTATCAGGTCTACTGCATTGCACCGCTCCAGCAACACAATATTGGGATGCTGCCTCGCCTGATTGACCAGCGTGGTTTCCACCGCTTTGCCGGTGGCGTCAGCCGTATGAAGGATACGACGGTGGCTATGGCCCCCTTCGCGCGTAAGATGGTAGCGAGCCTCGCCGTGCGGTGTAATTTCGGTATCGAACAACACCCCTTGATCAATCAACCACTGTACGCAATGACGAGCGTTACGGGCAATAAACGACACCGCTTCCTGATCACACAAACCGTCGCCGGCAATCAAGGTATCGTTGATATGGGCGTCGATGCTGTCGGTTTCATCGAATACGGCGGCGATCCCTCCCTGAGCGTAAAAAGTGGCACTTTCACTTAACGGTCCTTTGCTAAGCACTATCACGCGGGCATGAGGAGCCAGACGGAGCGCCAGCGATAATCCTGCTGCGCCGCTGCCGATGATCAGCACATCACAAGAGTAATCTGTAATAGAAGACATTATGGCTGTTGTTTAGTTTATAAAACAGTATTTTTGAATTTAGCACGATATTTATCTTAAATGTATTTTTTTGTTTTTTATATTAAACAACGTTGGTAGGTAAAGGCAGAACGGGGTGCCAGCAGCGGGCTTTTGACGTATGATTTGCCGGTTAGTGGGGAAAGGAACGAGAATAAAACCCCGCGGAAAGCGGCACTGTGGCGTGTGGCAGGCATCTGGCTGAATGCAAAAAATGCTTCATGTAGCGGAACCTTATGACAGAAAAAGACTCCAACCCAGTGCTTGCTCGATTTCAGACATATGGCTGGCAGTACGTGACTTAGGCGTGGTGACACGGTTTTGGGGAGACATGATCTCGGATGAGCGAGCAGTTAGCGGATCAGGTGCTGGTTGAGCGGGTCCAGAATGGCGATAGTAAGGCGTTTAATCTACTGGTCGTTCGTTATCAGCATAAAGTAGCGAGTCTGGTATCGCGTTACGTTCCAGCCGGGGATGTGCCCGATGTGGTGCAGGAGTCGTTTATCAAAGCCTATCGCGCGCTGGAATCGTTTCGTGGCGAGAGCGCCTTCTATACCTGGCTGTACCGTATTGCCGTCAACACGGCGAAAAATTATCTGGTGGCTCAGGGGCGGCGTCCTCCCTCCAGCGATGTGGACGCCAACGACGCTGAAAATTATGAAAATGCCAGCGCGTTGAAAGAAATATCGAACCCTGAGAATTTAATGTTGTCTGAAGAGTTACGACGAATCGTTTTCCATACTATTGAGTCATTGCCTGAGGATTTACGTCTGGCAATTACATTGCGTGAATTGGATGGGCTGAGTTATGAAGAAATTGCCGACATTATGGACTGCCCGGTCGGCACTGTTCGTTCACGCATATTCCGCGCACGGGAAGCGATTGATAATAAAGTGCAACCGCTTATTCAGCGTTAGCTTGTTCTTAACGTTACTCATGACGGATTTGACAAGGTAAGGTGAAGTTATGCAGAAAGAAAAGCTTTCCGCTTTAATGGATGGTGAGGCAGTGGACAGTGCGCTGCTGGGTGCCTTGTCGAAAGACGACAAGTTGCAACAACACTGGCAGCGTTACCATCTGGTCCGCGACACACTGCGTGGCGATGTCAGCGAAACGCTGATGCATGTCGATATCGCTGCACGTGTGGCTGTCGCTATCGAACAAGAGCCGGTGCAGTTCAAGGCGCAGGTGGTAACGGAATCCCAGCCTCATCCCCGTACCTGGCAGGCGTTGTCGTTCTGGCACAACGTTCGTCCGCTGGCCAGCCATCTGACGCAAATTGGCGTGGCGGCGTGCGTTTCGCTGGCAGTGATTGTGGGTGTACAGCACTACCAGCAAAACAGCGCTATGGGCGATAATAGTGTAGCGGAATCGACGCCTGCGCTTAGCACGCTGCCGGTAATGGGTGGCTCGGCTTCCCCGGTCAGCCTGAGCGTGCCGGCAGAGAATAGTGTGGCGCATAGCGGGCAGCGTCAGATGCAGGCGCAGCATGAGCGCATCAATGCGTTGCTGCAGGATTATGAACTGCAACGCCGTGTGCATTCCGATCAACTCCAGTTGCAGCAGCAAGGGAGCCAGCAGCAGGCTGCCGTACAGGTGCCTGGTACTCAGTCATTAGGAATTCAACCGCAGTAATGAAGCGTTACTGGTTTGCCGCATGTGTATTGCTGAGCAGCCTGTCTTATTCCTCTCTCGCCCCGGCAAGCGATTCCGGGGCGTTGTTGCAGCAGATGAGCAGCGCTAGCCGGTCATTGAGTTACGAGATTTACTACATCAGTGTTTCCCGGCAGGGCATTGAGTCATTGCGTTACCGTCATTCGGTGCAAAATGGCGAGGCACTGGCTGAACTCATTCATTTGGACGGTCCTAAGCGCGAAGTGATTCAGCGTGGCGGGGACATCAGCTATTTCGAAGCAGATGCTGAACCCTTTACCTTGTCAGGCGATCATATTGTTGATGCGCTGCCAGCCTTGATTTTCGCTAATGTGGAGCGACTGTCCGCTTATTACGATTTTATCCCTACCGGTCGTATTCGTCTGGCTGATCGTCAGGGCGATGTGGTGAGAATCGTCTCCAGGGACGGCACCCGTTTCAGTTATATCGTCTGTCTTGATGCGGAGTCACGCCTGCCGTTACGTGTCGACCTGCTTGATCAAAATGGCGAGCTGCTGGAGCAGTTTCGGGCTATTTCTGTCACGGTGGATAAAACGGTGCAGATTGCCATGAAGCCGCTGGATAAGGTTACTCAGCCGCCGTTGCTCAGCATCCCCACCTCATCTGGCGCTAATTTCAACTGGATGCCGGAATGGTTGCCGGTTGGTGTGGAGGAGGTGTCACGTAGCCAGCGACCGTTGCCGGGAATCACTGGCCTTGCGGAATCGCGTCTTTACAGTGATGGATTGTTCAGTTTTTCCATTAATATCAGCCCGGCAGGAGAGAATCACCCTGATCAAAATGCGTCGCTGGGCCGCCGAACCATCCACACCGAAATACGAGATAATCGGGAAATCACTGTGATTGGCGAATTGCCGCTGGCAACCGCCAAGCGTATTGCAGATAACGTGTTATTCAAGGCGCAGCCATGATCAAAGAATGGGCGACGGTGGTTTCCTGGCAGGCGGGCACCGCTGTGTTGCGCTGTGAACAACGTTCCGGTTGCCAGAGTTGCCAGTCTCGCATGTCCTGTGGCACTGGTGTGCTGAACCAGATTGGTGGAGCCGCAATACATCAATTGGCGGTGTCGTATCCGCAACCGTTGCTGCCAGGTCAACGGGTCGAAATTGGTCTGGCAGAATCCAGTTTGTTGCGTTCTGCGATGCTGGTTTACCTGTTACCGCTGTTGGGGCTAATGCTGGGGGCGGCGTTGATGCAGCACTGGCTGCACAGCGATCTGATGGCTGTGATGGGTGCATTCGCTGGTGTGGCGGTGAGTTTCGCTGCGGTAAAGCGGTTATCAGCGAAAATTGACAATAATCAGCGTTATCAACCGGTGATTCTGCAGGTCTGTTTGCCCGAAAACCTGTTGCGAACCGATGTCACCTTGGAGCGCTGAAACGCCCTCAGTCAGCCGGATTGCTGGCGAGTTGGTATTCTGGTTTTTTCCTTTTAATGACTTTTTACCTCTGCTTTCATCTTCTCATCCGTAACCCTGTCATAATCAATGAATTGATTAGATGCGCCATGACTAGGTTTTCCACTGTATGGCATGTAGAATGCTGCGATTCAGATATATGACGACAGTAGCTATGGCTGTCATCACATTGCGCGTGCCGTTCGGCAAGAATTTCAGAAATACCAAGGTAGAAAAATTTTTATAATGAAGCATATACGAAATTTCTCCATTATTGCTCACATCGACCACGGTAAGTCGACACTCTCTGACCGCATTATTCAAATTTGTGGTGGCTTGTCTGAACGTGAAATGGAAGCGCAGGTGCTGGATTCCATGGATCTGGAGCGTGAGCGCGGTATTACCATCAAAGCTCAGAGCGTGACGCTGGATTACAACGCTTCCGATGGTCAGACCTATCAGTTGAATTTTATTGATACCCCTGGACACGTTGACTTTTCCTATGAAGTTTCCCGC
The DNA here is from genome assembly GCF_012273755.1 of Dickeya sp. CFBP 2040. NCBI lineage: Bacteria > Pseudomonadati > Pseudomonadota > Gammaproteobacteria > Enterobacterales > Pectobacteriaceae > Dickeya > Dickeya sp. CFBP 2040. The sequence continues at coordinate 66,761 of NZ_JAAVXH010000098.1, read as the reverse complement.
TCGCTGGCAGCCTGTGAAGGGGCGTTGCTGGTGGTGGATGCCGGACAAGGGGTTGAAGCACAGACACTGGCTAACTGTTATACCGCGATCGAAATGGATCTTGAGGTAGTGCCGGTGCTGAACAAGATTGACCTGCCGGCAGCGGACCCTGATCGCGTCAGCCAGGAAATCGAAGATATCGTGGGGATTGATGCGACCGATGCGGTGCGTTGCTCCGCCAAGACTGGCGTAGGCGTACCGGATGTTCTTGAGCGTCTGGTGCGCGACATTCCGCCGCCGGAAGGCGACCCGGAAGCGCCGCTGCAGGCGCTGATTATCGACTCCTGGTTCGATAACTATCTGGGCGTGGTATCGCTTATCCGTATCAAGAACGGTACTCTGCGTAAGGGTGACAAGATCAAGGTGATGAGTACCGGTCAGGTGTATAACGCTGAACGCCTGGGGATTTTCACGCCTAAGCAGGTGGACCGCGATGTCTTGCAGTGTGGTGAAGTCGGCTGGTTAGTGTGTGCCATTAAAGACATCCTCGGCGCGCCGGTGGGCGATACCCTAACGCTGGCGCGTAAACCGGCTGAAACACCGTTACCGGGCTTTAAAAAAGTAAAACCGCAGGTGTATGCCGGCTTATTCCCGGTTAGTTCCGACGACTATGAAGCTTTCCGTGACGCACTGGGCAAACTCAGCCTGAATGATGCTTCCTTGTTCTACGAACCGGAAAGCTCTACCGCACTGGGTTTCGGCTTCCGCTGTGGTTTCCTTGGGCTTTTGCATATGGAGATCATTCAGGAGCGTCTGGAGCGTGAATACGATCTTGACCTCATCACCACTGCGCCGACGGTGGTATACGAGGTTAAAACCACCAGTAACGACGTTATCTATGTTGATAGCCCGTCCAAACTGCCGCCGGTCAATAATATCGACGAGTTGCGTGAACCGATTGCCGAGTGCCATATGCTGTTGCCGCAGGAATATCTGGGCAACGTGATTACCCTGTGTGTAGAAAAACGTGGCGTGCAGACCAATATGGTTTATCACGGCAACCAGGTGGCGCTGACCTATGAAATTCCAATGGCGGAAGTGGTGCTTGATTTCTTCGACCGTCTGAAATCGACTTCCCGCGGTTATGCCTCGTTGGATTATGGCTTTAAGCGCTTCCAGGCATCGGACATGGTGCGAGTGGACGTACTGATCAACAGCGAACGTGTGGACGCGCTGGCGTTGATCACTCACCGTGACAACTCGATGTACCGTGGTCGTGAGCTGGTGGAGAAGATGAAAGATCTGATCCCGCGTCAGCAGTTCGATATCGCGATTCAGGCAGCCATCGGTAACCATATTATTGCTCGTTCTACCGTGAAACAGTTACGTAAAAACGTTCTGGCAAAATGTTACGGTGGTGACGTTAGCCGTAAGAAGAAATTGCTGCAGAAACAGAAGGAAGGGAAGAAACGCATGAAACAGGTAGGCAACGTCGAGCTGCCGCAGGAAGCGTTTTTGGCCATTCTGCATGTTGGAAAAGAAAGCAAATAACCCTGAGGAGTTGGCATGGCCAATATGTTTGCTCTGATTTTGGCATTAGCAACGCTGGTGACCGGCGTTGTCTGGTGTCTGGAGCGGTTCAAATGGGCGCCAGCGCGGCGCTCTAAAGTTTCCGCACTAAGTCAGCAGGTTAATGGTGTCGTCGACGAGAAAACGCTGGCGAACAGCATCAAACAGCCGGGTTGGATTGAAACGTTTGCGTCGGTTTTTCCGGTGTTGGCGTTGGTGTTTGTGGTGCGTTCGTTCATTTTCGAGCCGTTTCAAATCCCTTCTGGTTCGATGATGCCGACGTTGTTGATCGGGGATTTCATTCTGGTCGAAAAATTTGCCTACGGTCTTAAAGACCCGATAACCCAAACCACTCTGATTGAAACCGGACATCCTAAGCGCGGCGATATTGCGGTATTCAAATACCCTGGAGATCCGCGTTTGGATTACATCAAGCGTGTTGTGGGGTTACCGGGTGATCGCGTCAGTTATGACCCGATAGCCAAGCAGGTTACTATTCAACCTGGATGTGGTGACAAGCAAATCTGTAGCAGTGCCCTGCCGGTGACCTACAGTAATGTCGAGCCTAGCGATTTTGTGCAGACATTTAGCGGGAGTGGCCGCGAGATGACCAGCGGTTTTTATCAGATTCCGCTGGAGCAGAAAAGTGAAGGCATCCGTATGGCCGCACGCAAGGAAACATTGGGTGAGGTGACGCATAACATCCTTACCGTACCCGGCGCTCAGGATCAGCTAGGCATGTATTACCAGCAACCCCGTCAGTCGCTGGGGACGTGGGTGGTGCCAGCAGGGCATTACTTCATGATGGGGGATAACCGCGATAATAGTGCAGACAGCCGTTATTGGGGATTTGTGCCGGAACGAAATCTGGTGGGTAAGGCAACGGCCATCTGGATGAGCTTTGAAAAACAAGAAGGTGAATGGCCTACTGGCGTACGGTTAAGCCGTATTGGCGGTATTCATTAATCGAATGTAAATAAACTCGCAGCATATTTGCGACTTCCGTTGTAGAATATTTCTGAATAATAAATGCTGGCTCCCGGGCGGGAGCCACTGCAAACGAAACAGTTTTGACTTAATTAAGTGGCAAGGCAGGGCTGTTCCGTATGCTGTTGTTTAAAAAGGCATTATAGATCTATTGGTAACACATGAACCCCATCCTGATAAATCGTTTACAAAAAAAGCTGGGCTATACTTTCCAACAATATGACCTTTTATTGCAGGCGCTAACTCACCGCAGTGCCAGCAGTAAACATAACGAGCGACTGGAGTTCCTGGGGGATTCCATTCTGAGTTTCGTTATCGCTAATGCGTTGTATCACCGTTTTCCTCGTGTGGATGAAGGCGATATGAGCCGAATGCGTGCGACATTGGTGCGCGGTAATACGCTGGCGGAAATTGCCCGAGAGTTTGAATTAGGTGAATGCCTGCGTCTTGGTCCCGGTGAATTAAAAAGCGGGGGCTTTCGTCGGGAGTCGATTCTCGCGGATACCGTGGAAGCGTTGATTGGTGGCGTATTCCTGGACAGCAATATTCAAACCGTTGAGCGACTGATTCTGACGTGGTATCAGACCCGTCTGGATGAGATAAGTCCAGGCGATAAGCAAAAAGATCCGAAAACCCGCTTGCAGGAGTTCCTGCAGGGACGCCACTTGCCATTGCCTACCTATCTGGTGGTGCAGGTTCGCGGCGAGGCGCACGATCAGGAATTTACTATTCATTGCCAGGTCAGCGGGTTCAGCGAGCCGGTAGTGGGTACTGGGTCAAGCCGTCGCAAAGCTGAGCAGGCTGCGGCGGAACAGGCCTTGAAAAAGCTGGAGCTTGAATGAGCGAAGAACAGACCTACTGCGGCTTTGTCGCGATTGTTGGCCGACCAAACGTCGGTAAATCCACGTTGCTGAACCAGTTGCTGGGGCAGAAGATATCCATCACCTCCCGCAAGCCGCAGACGACCCGCCATCGTATTATGGGTATCCACACAGAAGGGCCGTATCAGGCTATCTATGTGGATACACCGGGGCTGCACATTGAAGAAAAGCGCGCTATCAACCGCCTGATGAATCGTGCCGCCAGCAGTTCAATCGGTGATGTGGAACTGATCATCTTCGTGGTGGAAGGCACTCACTGGACTGATGATGACGAAATGGTGGTAAACAAACTGCGCGAACAGAAAGCGCCGGTGCTGTTGGCCATCAATAAAGTGGATAACGTGGCGGATAAAACGAAACTGTTGCCACATATCCAGATGCTGAGTGAAAAGATGAATTTCCTCGATGTGGTACCGATCTCTGCTGAGAAAGGCACCAATGTTGATACCATCGCGGCGATTGTGCGCAAGCATCTGCCACAGGCTATTCACCATTTTCCGGAAGATTATATTACTGATCGCTCACAGCGGTTCATGGCCTCGGAAATTATTCGTGAAAAGCTGATGCGCTTTCTGGGTGAAGAACTGCCGTACTCGGTTACGGTGGAAATCGAACGTTTTGTTGCCAACGAACGTGGTGGCTATGACATCAATGGCCTGATTCTGGTGGAACGCGAAGGGCAGAAGAAGATGGTGATTGGCAATAAAGGCGCCAAGATTAAAACCATCGGTATCGAAGCACGCCAGGATATGGAGCAAATGTTTGATGCGAAAGTCCATCTGGAACTGTGGGTGAAGGTGAAATCCGGCTGGGCGGACGATGAGCGTGCGCTACGTAGCCTGGGTTATATTGACGATCTCTAAGGCTTGTGCCGATGGAAGGCTGGCAACGCGCGTTTGTCTTGCATGGGCGACCTTACAGCGAAACCAGCTTGCTGCTGGATCTGTTTTCTGAAAATGAAGGCCGTGTGCGTGTGCTAGCGAAAGGCGCCCGTGCACGGCGCTCCAGTCTTAAAGGCGCTCTTCAGCCTTTTACGCCGTTGCTGGTACGTTGGGGTGGGCGAGGCGAAGTTAAAACCTTGCGTAACGCTGAGCCGGTTTCTCTGGCGTTGCCACTGAGTGGCTCGTTGCTCTATAGCGGCTTGTACGTGAATGAGCTGCTGACACGGGTGCTGGAACTGGAAACCAATTATTCCGCTCTGTTTTTCGATTATCTTCATTGTTTACAACAATTGGCGGCGGCCAGTGGCTCATCTGAACCTGCTTTGCGGCGCTTTGAACTGGCGTTGCTGGAGCATCTTGGTTATGGCGTTGATTTTCTTCACTGTGCCGGCAGCGGTGAACCGGTTGCCGATACCATGACCTATCGTTACCGGTCAGAAAAAGGTTTTATTGCGAGTTTGGTCGTGGACAACCTCAGTTTCACTGGACGTGAACTGCGGGCACTGGCGTCAAGGGAATTTCCAGACATTGATGCCCTGCGTGCAGCCAAGCGTTTTACCCGTATGGCGCTGAAACCTTATCTTGGTGGTAAACCACTGAAAAGCCGGGAGCTATTTCGGCAGTTTATGCCTAAGCCCTATAAAGCTGACCCGGATGAAAAGATCTAGAATTGCCTGGGTATCGTCAGATGCCGCTGGCGTGTACACTGCGGCAAAGACTTATTGTTGAAGGATGGATCATGGCTGAGTTGTTGTTGGGCGTAAATATTGATCATATAGCTACCCTGCGTAATGCCCGTGGTACGGCGTATCCCGATCCAATACAAGCAGCGTTTGTGGCGGAGCAGGCAGGGGCTGACGGTATCACCGTCCACTTGCGCGAAGACCGTCGCCATATTACTGATCGCGATGTACGTTTGTTGCGCCAGACCATACAGACTCGTATGAATCTGGAGATGGCGGTAACGGATGAAATGCTGGCGATAGCCTGTGAATTGAAACCACATTTTTGTTGTCTGGTGCCGGAAAAACGTCAGGAAGTGACGACAGAAGGTGGGCTGGATGTTGCAGGCCAGCTCGACCGTATCACTGCCGCGGTGACACAATTGCGTGACGCAGGTATTCAGGTTTCGCTGTTTATTGATGCTGATCATGCACAGATTGATGCCGCAGTTACCAGTGGAGCGCCTTATATTGAAATCCATACTGGCGCTTATGCTGATGCGCAAAGCGATGTAGCCCGGCAACACGAATTTGAGCGTATCCGCGATGCGGCTACTTATGCTGCGGCCCGCGGCATCAAGGTCAATGCTGGCCATGGGCTGACTTATCATAATGTGCAGCCGATTGCCGCGTTGCCGGAAATGCATGAACTCAATATCGGTCATGCCATTATTGGACGTGCAGTGATGAGTGGTCTGGCACCAGCAGTGGCGGAGATGAAAACGCTAATGCGGGAAGCCCGACGCTAATGGCGATTTTGGGACTCGGCACGGATATTGTCGAAATCGCCCGTATTGAGGCGATCACTGGGCGTTCCGGTGATCGCCTCGCCCGGCGTGTACTCAGTGAGCAGGAGTGGTTGCAGTATCAGGCCCATTCGCAACCGATTCGTTTTCTGGCCAAACGCTTTGCGGTCAAAGAGGCCGCGGCTAAGGCGCTGGGCACTGGTATCCGTGATGGCCTGGCGTTTGCACAGTTTGAAGTGGCGAATGACGAACTGGGTAAACCCTGTTTACGGTTTCTTGCGCGTGCTGCTGAACTGGCTGAAAAGATGGGGGTTAGGCACGTACATGTATCGCTGGCGGATGAACGACACTACGCCTGTGCTACCGTGATTATTGAAGGGGGCGATTGTTCGCCCTTGCGCTGAACGTGATTACAGCTGGTCTGCATGGTGGAGCAGAACAAATTTTTCCCACAGTTGATCGTGGCTCTCTTGGTGGTTAATGTCTTTGAGGATGGTGTTGTCAATCGGGCAGACCTTCTGGCAAGTCGGGGTATCATAATGCCCAACACACTCGGTACAGCGTAGCGGGTCAATTTCATAGATCTCATCCCCCATCGATATGGCCTGATTGGGGCATTCCGGCTCACACATATCGCAGTTAATGCATTTCGCGGTAATTAGCAGCGCCATGTTTTCTTTCCTTTCATCAATCAGCCCTGATTATACGCTGCCGCGAGCCGGTTACACAGCATTGCTATGGTATAAACGACATAACGAGAGGTGAAGGGATAAAAAAAGGGTTTATTTTCTTGATTGAGAGACTATACGACGAAAAGATTAATCACTATTATGCGTTTATAGTGCATAATTTTTCATAGTAATTTGATATCAAAAAACAAAAATTCTCATGCAATGTATCCGTCATATTTACTTTGTACTGTAATTACAGCCTGCCTTTATAAAGATTGTTGAGGCAGAATCGATAAACTCATGTGTGCATATGGTATACTTTATTCGTAAGCATCTCCTTCAATGGCGGAACATATAGTGCAGCAAATTAGTCACTTTAATCAGCCCGGCTCTGAAGTCTCCGTCACCGGGGAGGTGCAGTGTGCAGATGCTGATTACTGGCACAGCTGCCACAGGCGGTACCGATTTCAACCTATTTATCGCACTTCTGGTCGTTTGATGGGGATTGAGTTGCTGACCGCCGTTTTTCACCCATCCTGTCCGCAGAAATTTTTATCTCCTGAACATTACTTTGCCCGCCTTAGTGTTGAAGAGCGCCTCAATATCGTTATTGAACAGTTGCAGTTACTAAACCAATGGCATGACCGCTTTGTCCAGGATGAATTACGCGCCTCTGTTAATATTGATGGGCTGACTTTGCTGGCTTTGCAGGAAAACAGCAAGGCCAAAAAGCTGCTGACGACAATGCCCTGGCTGCGTTTCGAACTGGTTGAAAGTCTGGCGGTTTTGCCTCATGACACACTGGCGATGTTGCCCGAAGCCGGGTTGCTCTGGTTGGATGATTTCGGCTGTGGTATGGCGAATTTTTCCTCGTTATCACGGGTAAAATACGACTGTATCAAGATTGCCCGCGAGCTTTTCATCATGTTGCTTAATAGCAAAGAAGGCAGGCAGTTGTTTCCGTCACTGGTGACCCTGCTTGCCACTTACTGCAAGGATGTTGTAATTGAAGGGGTTGAGACTGAAGAAGAGTGGGATATCATCAGGCAATCTGATGCTTCCGCAGCACAGGGATATTTTTTGTCTATGCCTCAACCATTTGAAAATATGGAAGATCTTTGTTCCGAGTTGTAATCATGCCTTCTTTATATTCCTGATATACCTGAATGAGCGCCTTTTTTCCTGTTTGTCGTGAAGTATTCTATTCCCCTCTGGAACCTGCCTTTGCTTCATCAACACCTTGAGGATAAAAGAAAAAATTCATATATCATCAATATACGGCATAAAGCAAATGATTAGATTGCTATTTATAGATTTCTCATTCTTTATGCCTTGTTTTTTATATAAATATAGTGTTTTATGTGGTATGGATTGCTTTTCCAGACTGGCAAAATCACGGCATTAGCTTAAAAAAGCAACAACCATAAGAAAAAGAACTGATCGATTTATAAGGTCCATAATAAATTGATTTATAAAGATAAAAAAATAAATCTTTGCTGGTAACGATCAAAAAACAACTTGTGATAGTTATTTTTGATTAAAATAGTAGGACTTATCGGTATAATTGATTTGCTTACGAAAAATTGATAGTCAAAATACTGCGCTACGAAATCGGTAATAGAACCGTATAAAAATATTAGCCAGGCTTATGTCTATTACTATCATTAATATAACTGATTAAGCTCATTCTCTTGATTCTATTATTTAGGTCTGCACACGGCGATATAATGGAGGCTTTATGCTGTCGTTTTTATGGCTATGAACCTGTCCTGCAGAGCTGGATAGTTTTTTCATTCATCCTTTCTACTCTCCGGAAATGTGCCAACCCTGAAAATCTATACAAGGGGAGTTATTACCGGGATTTTTCGTCTTCAGTGATGCGATTTGTTCGATCAGGACCGTTCCGGGCCTGAGGAGAGTGTTATTGTGTATGAAATTATAATAACTCTATTAATAGTGCTCTTAGGGATTTCTTCTGCCAGAAGCCGTAAATTTCAGGAAAAAGCCAACGCAGAACAAAAAAAGCAGGACTTCCTGAACATGGTGTTCTTTGCCGCTGAATACAGTCCATCATCCATTATGATCGCTAATGAAAGCAGTGAGATTGTGTACGTAAACCGGCAGTTTACCGTTATGTCTGGTTATGAAGCGGAAGAGGTGATTGGCCGGAAAACGAATATATTAAGCTCTGGCATGACCAACGCCAGTGTGTATGAGGAACTATGGTCTACCTTGAATAAAGGTGAGATCTGGAACGGCGAGTTTGTTAATCGTAAGAAAAACGGGCAGTTATATTGGGAAAAAGCCAGCATCGTCAAAATATATAATAAAGCCAGTGATGCCGTTCAGTTCGTTAGTATAAAAATGGATATCACCGAGCGCAAGACGCAGGAGCATCATGACAACTCCTACAACCGTGCGCTGGAGTTACTGTCGAGCGGTGCGCCGCTGAAGGATATTCTGGATGCGATTATCTTCAGTGTTGAGGAGAAGAATCCCGGCAGAATTGTCTGTTCCGTTCTGTTGGTTGACAAGGAAAATAAATGTCTGACCCTTGGCTCTGCTCCCAGCCTGCCGGGTTTTTACAAGAATGCTATCCACAACGTGAAGATTGCTGACGGTGCGGCTTCGTTTGGCTCTGCCGCCTATTCTGGCAAACGTGTTATCGCGGAAGATATTTCCACTCACCCCCATTGGACATTGTATAAAGGCCTGGCGTTGTATGCCGGGTTGCGTTCCTGCTGGTCTGAACCCATTTTTGGGCAGAACAAGGAAATTCTTGGGGTACTCAGTGTTTATCACCGCAAGGTCTATTCCCCGACAGAGGATGAAATTGCCTCTATTGAGAAATCTGCGCAACTGGTGTCGGTGGCTATCGAACGTTACCGTGCGATTGATATGCTGCGTCGTAGTGAAGAGCACTACCGGCAATTGGCCCATTACGATTCATTGACCTCGCTGGCCAATGGTTTGACATTTGCCGAGCAGATGGAGCAGGCTATCCAGTTATCCCGTCAGACAGGCAGGAAGATCGCGTTGATGTTCCTTGATCTGGATAAATTCAAGCAAATTAATGATACCTTCGGCCATGCAACCGGGGATTTGCTGCTAAAAGAAGCAGCAGCGCGTATGCGAGGTGCAGTGCGTGAAACCGATACGGTTTATCGCCGCAGCGGTGATGAATTTATTATCCTGTTGCAAGGGATAAAAGAAGTCGAGAATACGCTGTACGTCGCCGACAAGATCCACCATGCCCTCAACGAGCCTTTCTATATTGAGGGCAAGAAATTAGATATCTCGTGCAGCATAGGTATTGCGCTGTATCCTGAACATGGAACGGATTCGCTGGCGTTAGCTATCAATGCTGATGCGGCGATGTATCAGGCGAAGGCGCTGGGACGCAGTCAAACTCAGATCTATCATGATCTGAATACCCACTAGTCGTCTTCGGCTGGCGTTATCGTTCCCGCAGCGCTTCTGTCCAGGCTTGCCGTATTGGTTTTAGCAAATAGCTAAGCAATGTTTTCCTGCCGGTGATCACATCAACGTTGGCAATCATGCCGGGAAGAATCAACTGTGGGTTGTCGTGAGTCCCCAGGTCGTTTTTATCTGTGCGTAGCTGTATAAGGTAGAAGCTGTTACCTGCCTGATCGGTCATTACATCCTGACTGATCTGATCGATATAACCTTTCAAGCTGCCAAATGTGGTGTAGTCGTAAACGGCGAAAGTGATCATCGCATCCTGTCCAGGGCGCAAAAATGCTCTATCTTGTGGCTTTATACGCGCTTCAATCAGCAACTTGTCATCCAATGGGGCGATTTCCACCAGCGCACGGCCAGGAGAAATTTGCCCGGTAGTGGCATCGACAAGAATAGATTTGATAATACCCCGTACTGGCGCGGTGACCAGCGATAGCCTGTCCGCCGTATTTTCACTGGTATCAGGCGAGTGAGGCCGCTCACTATGCTCTAACTGCATCAGGGGATCACCCATGTTGACTATCTGCCCCTCGCGGATATGTAGCTTGCCCAGTTTACCTGCTTCCGGTGCCAGTACACTGTACTGAGGCGATTGACTGAGCGTTTTCCCTGTCGCCGATACGACTTCATCCACGTTGGCAACCGCGGACCAGCCCATCAGAAAAATCATGAAGGCCAACATAGTCCAGATCGATAACCGGATGAACATGGGTGCATCTTCCACCAGCGCTTGTCCGACATCCGGCAGCCCTTGCGACTCCTGATGGCGATGACCGAAGAAATATGTATTGATAGAGCGAGCGAATTTAGCGAGAAGCATTGATCTGTCCTTTCTTTAATGCGTCCAGTACGATGGCTTTGGGACCATCGGCGATAATACGTCCTTTGTCTACGATAACGAGTCTATCTACCAGTGTCAGCATGGAAACCCGGTGTGTGACCAACAGCAGTGTTCTGTTGGCGAGAATGGCTTGTAGAGCTTGCTTAAAGCGGTCTTCACTGCTGTTGTCCATGGCGCTGGTAGGCTCGTCAAGCAGCAGGATCGGCGGGTCAAGCAGCAACGCACGGGCAATAGCGACGGCTTGTTTCTGACCGCCCGACAAGTGCATCCCTCGCTCACCAACCTGTAGGTTGTAACCATCCGGATGTAGTCGGGCGAAATCGTTGACGCCAGCGATATCTGCCACTCGCAGCATAGCGTCGTCTTCAACATAACGGGCACCGAAAATCAGGTTGTCCCGCAGCGTACCGCTAAACAGTTGAATATCCTGTGGCACATAACCGATGTGGTGGCGCAGGTCGGCGATGTCGAACTGACGTGCGTCAACACCGTCGATCAATAGATTACCGGTGGTTGGTTGGTAAAGGTTGACGATCAATTTTTCCAGTGAGCTTTTACCTGAGCCGGTACGACCAATAATGCCGACTTTTTCGCCAGCGCGAATTGACAGATTAATATCAATCAGGGCGCGGTTTTTCTGCTCCGGATAGCTGAAAGTCACGTCGCAAAACTCAATGCTGCCCTGAATGCTTTCTCGTTTTAAAGGGGAGGATTGATCGCCTCTCTCTTGCGGTAGCGCCATTAATTCATGCGTTTCTTCCAGGGTTAACCGGGTCTGCAGGTAGTGGATAAACAGCTCGGACAGTGTTCCCAGCGTTATCAACACCCGGCTGTTAAGCAGATAACAGGCGAACAGCGAACCTGGCGTCAACTGCGCGCTCAGCAACAGATAGACCCCTACGACCATCATGACGACGCTGGCGAGATGCTGGCATGTTTGGGTCAGATGGACGGCGAGGGCCGATAAGGTTTTCGCCCTTGAGCTGAGTCGGCTGATGTCACTGCTGATTTGTTCCCACTGACGCTGGCGTTCACCTTCGGCATTATGGATTTTAATGGTGTCTAGTCCGCTCAGCGTTTCCGTCAGCAGTGCTTGTCGTTGTTCAGTTAGTCGGCGGGAATGCGTGTGCGCCGTCAATATAGGCTGTTGCAGGAGTACATTGATCACTAAAACCAGTAGCAACGTCAGCAAGGGCACCCAGAGCAGCGGACCTCCCAGTATGCCGAGTAAGATCAGCATCAGCAGCGTAAATGGGAAATCGAGCAATGTTCCCAGCGATAACGACGATAACGTGTCGTGCAATGACTGAAGTTCCCGCACCCGATGAGCGACGGTGCCGATGCGTGCCGGAAAGACCGAGCGCATCATGCCCACCAGACGCTCGAATAAGGTGGCGGAAAGCAGAAGATCGGTCTTTTTCCCAGCAATATCCAGGCAAACACTGCGTAATATCTTCATGATAAGTTCAAACAGCAGTGCGATGCCGAGGCCGGAAGCTAATACCCACAACGTATTTGTCGTTTGATTGGGGAGCACCCGATCATAGACCTGCATAACGAACAGCGGGATAAATAGCGCGATGATGTTGATCAACAGGCTGACGATGGCTGCATCCAGATACAGATTGCGTGATAGTTTCAACGTGTCGCGGAACCAGGCTTTACTTCGTGGCAGTAATGTCGCTGGCGATGCGTCGAAACGGGGGGCTGGCTGGGCAAACATGACTAACCCCAGATAGTTTTGCTGCAGCGTATTGTGATCAACCGTGATTTCGCCACCTTCGGTTTCGCCGGTCATCAGACGCGCGTTACCGTCTGTTGTCCAACCCAGCAGGATAGCGGCACGGCCTTCGCGTAGTAACAACATTGCAGGTAGCGACATGGACGGAATGGCGTTTAACGAACGTTTAAGTATCCGGGCACGTAAACCTGCGCGTGCAGCAGCACGCGGCAGCAGGCTGGCAGGCAAACGTAGGTCTTCAAGCGGTAAGCCTGCGGTCAGCGTGGTACGGCTGGCTGGTTTTCCTTGTAATTGGCACAGGACCTGCAAGCTGTCGAGCAACGGGTCATCATGGCGGATACGAGGATCCTGATGTTGCGCAGAATGGTGCGGTTCTTCGCTGCCAGATGGCTGCTTATAGTGTGTATTCATGTCGCTATGCGTTCCTTAGCCACCAAGTGTTTGCTTACAGGTACATTTCATTTCAGGTGCATCAGTCAGAATAATGTCGGTTTTGAGGCCGCTTTATCGATCCACTTTGTTGAGAAACCTCGAATGGCGGTCAATATAACTGACATTTGGGTGCGACATAATACGCTTGTTAATCGGTATGCTGACAACTATTAGCTATGAATCATCTGCTATAAAATGCGAATGGCGGACAGAGAATCTGTTTGGATAGCTTGCCCACCGATGGTGAAAATGCCATGCTGATAAATGGCCTAACGTGATGTGCTGATGAGGGATCGTGAAGCGTGTTCTGGCCTCGCTGCAGGGAGTTCACTCGTGCGACGCCGCTGATTCCACCGGCAGACGACTATGCAATTATTGGCTTGCATCGCCTGCTGTGGGTGGAGACGATGGGTTTTCATGTCGGCATCTTGTGGCAGTTCATGTGTGAGATGTGTGCGTGGTTGCGGTTGCTAACCGCTGCCAAGTCGATGGTCACATGTGTCCTGATCCGCTTTGTCTGCCGACTTGCAGCACGGTATACAATAAAAACCCTAATCAGGAGCAAATTCACCCTGAGGTGTGCTTGCTATATTGTTCATAAAAAGGGCTAGATATGTTTTACATTCTGCGTGACAGCAACGGCCATATTATCCGAGTAGAAGAATTACCGTTTCCAGAAATGAACGGCGAGTTGCCGGATGATTCTGTAGAAGCCACAGCATGGCTGAATAATCAGCAGGCCATTATGGCTAAGATTGAGCGGTTGCGCAGTAGCGATCTGGAAATGGTACGTGTGCTGGAAGATCTGATTCAGGTATTGATCACCAAAGGGCAGATCAACATCACCGATTTCCCGGCCGCTGCACAGCTTAAACTCGTCAACCGGGCGCGGGATCGTGAAGAGTTGGGTAGTCTGGAGTCGTTGATCCGCGATGATGAGGACAAGCTCTTCTGACGTTGAGACGTGCTGACAAAACGGCTTGCCAGTTACCCTGCAAGCCGTTTTTTATTGGTTTGGCAGATGGTGAGCGCTCGTGTGCGACAATCGGTATAACCCGATTCAAGGTGGCTGAATAATGATAAAAAACGAAAAAAAGGTGGATTTCGGCACGTTACTATCAGAAACCCGCAATCCGGCATCCATGAATTTGGATCTGCTGTCCACGCTGGACATGGTGTCGTTGTTCAATCAGGAAGATCATCGTGTGCCGGAGGCGATCCGTGAAGTATTGCCTGCGATTGCTCAGGCGGTAGATGCCGCCGCCGATTGCCTGAAGGCTGGCGGGCGAATTATCTATCTGGGGGCTGGCACCAGTGGTCGTCTTGGCGTATTAGATGCCTCGGAATGTCCGCCCACCTTTGGGGTCCCGCATGGATTGGTGGTGGGGGTGATCGCTGGCGGCCCTGGTGCATTGCTAAAGGCGGTAGAGGGCGCCGAGGATGACCCGTCGTTAGGCGAAGCGGATTTAGTCGCGTTGACATTAACCCCTCAGGATATGGTCGTCGGTCTTGCTGCGTCGGGGCGAACGCCCTATGTGATTGGCGGCTTGCGTTATGCTCGTGCATTAGGCTGCCGTACCGCCGCTATCTCCTGCAATCCACATTCACCGATTGCACAGGCAGCAGAGATCGCCATTTCTCCGCTGGTTGGGCCGGAAGTATTGACGGGGTCTACCCGACTGAAATCTGGAACGGCGCAAAAATTAGTGCTGAACATGATTTCCACCGGTGCGATGGTACGACTGGGCAAGGTATACCAGAACCTGATGGTGGATGTGAAAGCCACCAACGTGAAATTGGTGGATCGTGCCTGCCGTATCCTGATGGAGGCTACTGGTATTGATCGGGATTCTGCACAGCGGTATTTGGTGCAGACTGATTATGAAGTCAAACCGGCAATAGTCATGGTGGTGACTGGCTGCGATGCGCCACTGGCCAGGCAACGTTTAGCGGAGAAAAGTGGTTATCTGCGCGATGCGTTGTGCGAAGAACGGGCGAAAAGCTAAGAGGAAAAGCTAAGAGTAATGATGAACAGTCCGATGGGTGATGAGTTTTGGATGCGCCATGCATTGTCGCTGGCGCAACGCGCCTGGGACGAGGGCGAAGTGCCGGTTGGTGCAGTGCTGGTGCAAGGGGAAACGATTATTGGCGAGGGCTGGAATCGACCAATTGGCCGCCATGATCCTACCGCTCATGCAGAGATCATGGCGTTACAGCAGGGCGGGCAGGCGCTGCAAAATTATCGTCTGCTGGATACCACGCTATACATTACGCTGGAACCTTGTGTGATGTGCGCCGGCGCGATGATCCACAGTCGCATCAGCCGACTGGTGTATGGTGCGGCGGATGCCAAGACCGGTGCTGCCGGTTCGCTGGTAGATATTCTGCGTCATCCAGGCATGAACCACTGCATTACCATCACCGATGGGGTTCTGGCGGATGAATGCTCCGAACTGCTTAGCCGCTTTTTCCGTATGCGCCGTCAGCAGCAACGCGAAGCGCGTGCAGGGCGGGAAATCTCTGGATGACCGGGCGTGCCTTAGCGGGGGCGGGCGGAATTGGCTGTCAACTGTTCTGGTGGTACGGCGGGGTAGGCACTGGCGGCCAGTTGTTGCTGTGATGCCCGGTTTTCTTTCTCTGCAAGATATCCGACCAGGCTGACCATATAGCGCCGGATATTTTCCACGTAATCATAAGCCTCCTGACCGCGGGCGTAACCGTTGGCGGTCTGGGTGTAATAGCGCTTTTGGGCCAGCATCGGCAAACGTATTTTGACATCGGCCCAACTGTCCGGATTGCCTTTCTGTGTTTCTGTGAGTTTACGGGCATCCATCATATGGGCGTATCCCATGTTATAGGCGGCCAGCGCAAACCAGATACGTTCGTCCGCCGGAATGGTAGCGGGTACTTGTTGCATCATCTGACTCAGGTATCTGGCACCGCCGCGGATGCTTTCCTCTGGATTAAGTCTATTTGCCACATCCAGGCTGTCAGCAGTATTGCGGGTCAGCATCATCAGGCCGCGTACCCCGGTTGGCGAGGTTGCCAGCGGGTTCCAGTGCGATTCCTGGTACGAAATAGCGGCCAGCAGTTTCCAGTCGATCTCTCTGGCATATTTTTCGAACAGTGGACGCAGGCCCGGTAACGTACTGTCGATAGCGCTAAGGAACGTGGTGGTATCCACATAATCGAACTCACCGACGTGACCGAGGTATTTTTCTTCCAGACGGGCAAGGGTGCCGTCTTCCATTATCTGGCTGAAAAAATCCAGTAACGCGGCGGAGAGGCTATCGTCATGGGTTTGTCGCAGATACCAGGTAACCGGTTCTTCATCGCTCAGGTCAAATGATACGGCTAACTGCGGGTGAATACGTTGCATCAGGCCGATGTTGATGGAGTCAGCGATGGTGTAATCCAGTTTTCCTTCCGCCACCTGCTTTAGCAGATCCAGTTCGGACACATTGGTAGCGACTTCCCAGCTCAGTTGCGGGTATTTGCTCGCTTTAAGGTCACGCAGCATGGCGGTGTGCGCCGAACCGGACAGTACGGTCAGTTTACCCTGCAACTTGTCCAGCGAGTTGGGGCGAGCCGTACCCATGCGGTAGACCAGTTGCTGTGACACTGAATAATAGGACGGCCCTGCCTGGAAACGGCTCAGACGCTCCCGGTTATAAATCAAACCGGCGGCCAGCAGATCAGCCGTGTTGTTATCCAGATCGCTGAACAAATCATCGACATTTTGGCGCACCGATACCACCAGCCGCACGCCGAGGTAATCGGCGAATCGCTTGGCCAGTTCGTAATCCAGTCCGGTGGGGGAACCGTTACTGAGGAAATAAGTCAGCGGAGAGGTCACGGTGCTGATACGTAGCTCGCCACGTGAAAGGATTTGCCTTAGCTGAACGTCCTGGTCGCTGCGCCATGGAATATTTGGCCACAATGCCAGCGTTAACAGCAAAGCGATTACCCCGATGAATACATAATTTATCGTTAAACGCTTCAATGAGTTGTCTCTCGGCGGCCAGTTGGCCTGTCTGTCTGTAACGGCAGTTTCTTATACGTCTGTCCCAGAGTCGGGGGCATTTTGCTTAACAAACCGCCAGTGTGCAACTGTTATTCGTTTGTCTATAGTTTGACCGCTGCATGTCTGCAATGTTTAACAATCGCTACGCAAACGGTTTCGTCGCGCGTCACTATTCTCTATAATAGCGCGCGTTTCCCCCCTGTAGCCGCCCTGACGCACTGTCTCCGGTGCCTCGAAGACGAGAGAAATTTAGATGATGGAAATACTGCGTGGTTCACCCGCCTTATCGGCTTTTCGCATCAATAAACTGTTGGCCCGGTGCAAAGAGCATCACTTGCCCGTTAGCGACATTTATGCCGAATACGTCCACTTCGCCGATGTGAACGCTCCGCTAAACCATGAAGAACAGTCACGGCTGAGCCGCCTGCTGAAATACGGGCCCTCTCTCGCAGAGCACGAACCTACCGGACGGCTGATTCTGGTCACTCCACGCCCAGGCACTATTTCTCCGTGGTCTTCCAAGGCAACCGACATCGCACACAATTGCGGTCTGCAGAAAATTCGACGCCTGGAGCGCGGTCTGGCGTTTTATATCCATGCGCCCACGTTAAGTGATGCGCAGTGGAAAGAACTGGCGGCACTGCTCCACGACCGTATGATGGAAAGCGTATTTGACGACTTGCAACAGGCCAATCTGCTGTTTTCTCAGCATCAGCCTGCCCAGTTGAAACGGGTGGAAATTTTGTTGCAAGGCCGCTCTGCGCTGGAAGAAGCCAACCTGCGTCTGGGGCTGGCGCTGGCCGACGACGAAATGGATTATCTGCTGGATGCTTTTACCAAACTGGGGCGCAATCCAACCGATATTGAACTCTACATGTTTGCTCAGGCGAATTCTGAGCACTGCCGTCACAAAATCTTCAATGCCGACTGGGTCATCAATGGTGAAACTCAGCCTAAGTCGCTGTTCAAGATGATCAAAAACACCTTTGAGCACACGCCGGACTACGTTCTGTCTGCCTATAAAGATAACGCCGCAGTGATGGAAGGATCGGCGGTAGGGCGTTTCTTCCCTGATCAACAGGGCGCTTACGCTTACCATCAGGAACAGGCACATATCCTGATGAAGGTGGAAACCCATAACCACCCGACCGCTATTTCACCATGGCCGGGTGCCGCTACGGGTTCCGGCGGTGAAATCCGCGATGAGGGTGCCACTGGTCGTGGCGCGAAACCGAAAGCCGGTCTGGTCGGATTCTCGGTATCTAACCTACGTATACCCGGTTTTATCCAACCGTGGGAGCAGGATTTCGGTAAGCCGGACCGTATCGTCAGCGCGTTGGACATCATGACCGACGGTCCGCTGGGGGGCGCGGCTTTCAATAATGAATTCGGTCGTCCGGCGCTGACCGGTTATTTCCGTACCTATGAAGAAGCGGTGGACAGCCATAACGGCGTCGAAGTGCGTGGTTATCACAAACCTATCATGTTGGCGGGCGGCATCGGCAACATCCGCGCGGAACACGTGAAGAAAGGCGAGATCAGTATTGGCGCCAAACTGATTGTGCTGGGCGGACCGGCGATGAATATCGGGCTGGGCGGTGGCGCTGCGTCTTCCATGGCATCAGGCCAGTCTGATGCAGATTTGGATTTTGCTTCGGTACAGCGCGATAACCCGGAAATGGAACGCCGCTGTCAGGAAGTGATTGATCGCTGCTGGCAGCTCGGCGAGCAGAACCCGATTCTGTTTATCCATGATGTGGGGGCGGGCGGCCTGTCGAATGCTATGCCGGAACTGGTTAGCGATGGTGGGCGTGGCGGTCGTTTCGAACTGCGCGACATTCTCAATGACGAACCGGGAATGAGTCCGTTGGAAGTCTGGTGTAACGAATCGCAGGAGCGTTACGTGCTGGCGGTAGCGCCGGAACAGCTGGCGCAGTTCGATGAAATCTGCCGCCGTGAACGTGCACCTTATGCCGTCATTGGCGAGGCGACTGAAGAACAGCATTTGACGCTCAATGATCGTCATTTCAACAACAAGCCTATCGATATGCCGCTGGACGTATTGCTGGGCAAAACGCCGAAAATGCTGCGTGATGTTGAACGTAAGAACGTGGAAGGCACGCCGTTGAATCGAGAAGGCATTTATCTGGCGGACGCGGTTGAGCGTGTGCTGCATTTGCCCGCAGTGGCCGAAAAAACCTTCCTGATCACCATCGGCGACCGTACGGTAACCGGGATGGTGGCGCGTGACCAGATGGTCGGTCCGTGGCAGGTGCCGGTGGCGGACTGTGCGGTGACTACCGCCAGTCTGGATAGTTACTACGGTGAAGCCATGTCCATCGGCGAACGTGCGCCGGTCGCATTACGTAACTTCGCCGCTTCGGCGCGGTTGGCGGTGGGGGAGGCGCTCACTAACATTGCGGCAACGCATATTGGCGACCTGAAACGGGTGAAATTATCCGCGAACTGGATGGCGGCAGCCGGGCATCCGGGCGAAGATGCCGGCCTGTATGAAGCAGTACGGGCGGTTGGCGAAGAGCTATGTCCTGCGCTGGGATTGACCATTCCGGTAGGTAAAGACTCTATGTCGATGAAAACTCGCTGGCAGGAAAACGGTGAAGATAAGTCGGTAACCGCGCCGCTGTCGCTGGTGATTTCCGCGTTTGCCCGTGTCGAAGATGTGCGACATACCGTGACGCCACAACTGCGTACCGACAAGGACAACGTGCTGCTGATGATTGATCTGGGAGCCGGCCATCACGCACTGGGTGCGACGGCGCTGGCTCAGGTCTATCGCCAACTGGGGCGTAAAACGGCGGATGTGCGTAATCCGGCGCAACTGGCTGGCTTCTTTAATGCAATGCAAACACTGGTAGCGAACAAGGCGCTGCTGGCATACCACGACCGTTCAGATGGTGGTCTGCTGGTCACACTGGCGGAAATGGCGTTTGCCGGGCACTGTGGCATCAAAGCGGATATCCGTTCCATGGGCGAAGATGCGCTGGCGGTGTTGTTCAATGAAGAGCTGGGGGCGGTTATCCAGATAGAAGCTTCCCGCCGCGCCGAAGTGGAGCAAGTACTGGCTGAGCAGGGGTTAGCGGATTGCGTGCATTATCTGGGGCAGGCGGAAGCCAGTAATCACTTCATCATTCACAGCGGTAATGAGGTGGTGTACCACGAAAGCCGTACGACGCTGCGTACCTGGTGGGCTGAAACGACCTGGCAGATGCAGCGTTTGCGCGATAATCCGCAGTGTGCTGATCAGGAACATCACGCCAAATCTGATGACAATGATCCAGGGCTGAATGTTGCACTGACTTTCGACCTGCGCGAAGACATCGCCGCACCGTTCATCAGCCGTCAGGCGCGTCCGAAAGTAGCGGTGTTGCGTGAGCAGGGCGTCAACTCTCATGTGGAAATGGCTGCCGCGTTCCATCGTGCCGGATTTGATGCCATTGATATTCATATGAGCGATCTACTCGCTGGTCGCCGTAATCTGCAGGACTTCCAGGCGCTGGTCGCCTGTGGTGGTTTCTCTTACGGTGATGTGCTGGGTGCGGGTGAAGGCTGGGCGAAATCCATTCTGTTTAATGATCGGGTACGCGATGAATTCGCTGCTTTCTTCCTGCGCCCACAAACGCTGGCGTTGGGGGTATGCAACGGCTGTCAAATGATGTCTAACCTGCGTGAGCTGATTCCAGGGGCGGAGCACTGGCCGCGCTTTGTACGCAATAAATCAGACCGCTTTGAAGCACGTTTCAGTCTGGTTGAAGTGACCAATAGCCCATCGCTGTTCCTGCAGGATATGGCCGGTTCTCGTATGCCTATCGCCGTGTCTCATGGTGAAGGTCGTGTAGAGGTTCGTGACGGCAGTCATTTGACTGCGCTGGAACAACATCAGTTGGTGGCGCTGCGTTACGTGAACAATTACGGTCAGTTAACGGAAGATTACCCGGCTAACCCGAACGGCTCGCCGAATGGCATCACTGCGGTAACCAGCGCCAGTGGTCGTGCTACAGTCATGATGCCGCATCCAGAGCGAGTGTTTCGTACCGTGAGTAACTCCTGGCACCCGGAAGAGTGGGGCGAAGATAGCTCGTGGATGCGTATGTTCCGTAATGCACGCCGCCAGTTGGGGTGATGTAATAACGTAATGTATTGATCATAAAGGGACTCCGGTCCCTTTATTTTTTGTCTCAAATCAGCGACGGTGATATATTTTTTTGTCTCAAAAAGGAGACGTTTATTTTTTTGATTTTAAATGATTATTTTTAATGAGCACCAGGGTGTCTTTTTTTAGCGACAAAAAGCAAAATTTTCACCGGCCTAAACGGATGAATCGTGCCGTGTTCTGAAAATCCATGGTGTGATGATTTTATTTTTCATTTAATTTCATATTTTTGTGATTTGTGTTTGATAACTGGCACAACAAGTGCATAATAAGCGCGCTGCTCATTCAACTGGTTATGATGCGAATGCTAAATTCATGCTCATAACACCTGGAATGATGCCAAAAGATAAGGTGCCTATCGTCCAGCATTATTGATAATTGCCTTTGGGCTTTATCGAACATTGGGCGACACGTTGAGTGAGGCACCGCCTATTCAGAAACCCGGTCAGACAGTTACTGTGTGACCGGGTTTTGCTTTTTGGGGCCTGCATGGGCCTGCATCCTGCATATAGTTATGCCCGGCGTCATATTGTGAGCCTGTCCGCATCTGGTGGCAGCGTTTTGCATTACCAAATGAGATGATTGCGAATGATTTTCCGGGATACAGCACGCTGCTTTTGAGGTGATACGGATAACGCGTACAATGGCGCGTTATGATGAGCGGTGTATCAAGCGGAGTGCTCTGGCAGGTAACGATATGATTTCGTTGAAACGTTGGCGTTTTTTTCCACGCTCTTTGCGGCAATTAGTCATTATGGCATTCCTGCTGGTTTTGCTGCCGCTGCTGGTACTGGCTTATCAGGCTTATGAGAGTTTAGATCACCTCAGTGAACAGGCGGCTGGAATTAATAACACCACACTGGCCGATGCCCGGCGCAGCGAAGCCATGACCAGTACGGCTATCAGCATGGAACGTAGTTATCGCCAGTTTTGTGTGCTGGGAGATCCGACCCTGTCACAGTTGTATCAGAACCAGCGTAAGCAGTACTCCCAGATGCTGGACGCTCATGCACCGATTCTGCCTGATCCCTCTTATTATCAGAACCTGCGACAGTATCTGACGCAACTGGCTGAGATCCGGTGCCAAAACAACGGCCCTGCTGCGGCATCGGTTACGGTGCTGGATAATTTTTCGCGTACTAATGCTCAGATGGTGCAGGTGACTCGTGAGATGATCTTCTCGCGTGGGCAGCAGTTGCAGCAAGACATTGCTGAACGAGGCCGTTTCTTCGGCTGGCAAACCTTGATGCTGTTTCTGGTTAGCGTACTGCTGGTAGTGTTGTTTACCCGGATGATAATCGGACCGGTGAAAGGCGTTGAGCGGATGATCAATCGGCTGGGAGAAGGCCGTCCGCTAGGCCAGCTTGCCAGTTTCAGAGGGCCGACGGAAATCCGTTCTCTGGCGCAACGGATCATCTGGCTAAGCGAACGCCTCTCCTGGTTGGAAGCGCAGCGTCACGAGTTTTTGCGTCATTTATCTCATGAATTGAAAACGCCGCTGGCGAGTTTGCGTGAAGGGACGGCGCTGCTGGCCGACGAAGTGGTTGGCACGTTGACGGTAGACCAAAAAGAGGTGGTGGCGATTCTTGATAACAGCAGCCGCCATTTGCAGCAACTGATTGAGCAATTACTCGACTATAACCGAAAACTAGCGGATGCACCGGCGGGGCTGGAGCGAGTGGATATCAACGACATCGTCAATATGGTTGTCTGCGCGCACAGCCTGCCGGCTCGCAGCAAGCTAATGCAAACGCACATTGAACTGGATGCACCAGCGTGCCGGGCGGAAGCCACGTTGTTGATGCGGGTTATAGATAATCTCTATTCCAATGCGGTGCACTATGGCCGGGAATCCGGTAACATTTGGATTCGCAGTCGTCAAATTGAGAACCGGGTTCAAATTGATGTCGCCAACAGCGGCTCTCCTATTCCTGAGTCGGATAAAAGCATGATCTTCGAGCCTTTTTATCAAGGTACTCACCAGCGTAAAGGTGCAGTAAAAGGGAGTGGCTTGGGACTGAGCATTGCGCAGGATTGCATCCGTCGTATGCAGGGTGAACTGAATCTGGTCACGGTAGAGTATGCCGATGTCTGTTTTCGTATTGAATTACCATTGAACACTGAGAATTAGCCATGATTGCACGGTTGTTAAGCCTCCTGCTGTTCCGAGGGCCGGTGGTGTCGTTGTCCGGCCCGGAGGCGATTGCCGCGCTGAAAACGTTGCTGGCTGGCTTGCCATTGCTATTTTTGCTGGCTGGTTGTGCTCAGGATAGTGATAACCGGCCTGCCGGGCAGCGAGTGGCTGATATCGTCAGCCTGCCTAAAGAGCAGGTGGCGGATTATCGCACCATGTCGTGTGAGCAATTGTGGCAACTCCACAGCACCGATGCGATGAATAATGCACTGTACTGGTTGCGTGTGATGGACTGTGCTGCGCGCATGACGCCGACACAGGCCCGCCAGCAGACACTGATGGTGGGAGAAAATGACTGGAGCGGTTTGTTCCGTCAGGCCATCTTGCTGGACAATGCCGAAACCACGGCGCAGGAGCGTCATCAGATTATTGAACAGCTAAGCCGTCATCGGTTAAATGTGCCGCTGACATTGTTGCCGCTGTTTCAGCTCTGGCTGGATAAACAGAATTTGATGTTGACTCTGTCTGATGAGCGCCAGCGTTTCCAGCGTACTCAGGAAAACAACGACAAGCAGCTGGAAATGATGCATGAGCAGCAAAATCAATTACAGTCTCAGTTGGAAACCACCACGCGTAAACTGGAAAATCTGACCGATATTGAACGTCAGCTCTCATCGCGCAAACCGGTGCAGAGCGATTTGCCAGATGGCGAGAGTCGTCGGGTAAAAAACGGTGAGAGTGAAACACCGCCTGCTGTGGTGAAAAAAGGAATGAAAAGCGAATGACCACCCGAAAGTCCGCCAGCCTGCTATTAGTGGATGATGATCCCAGCCTGTTGAAATTGTTGGGGATGCGTCTGACCAGTGAAGGATTTACCGTCACCACGGCAGCCAGTGGTCAGGATGCGTTGCGATTGTTGTTGCGGGAAAAAATCGATCTGGTGATCAGTGACTTGCGCATGGATGAAATGGATGGTTTGGCCTTGTTTGCTGAAATCCAGAAAAATCAGCCAGGGATGCCGGTGATTATCCTGACTGCGCATGGTTCTATCCCTGAAGCTGTGGCGGCAACACAGCAGGGTGTATTCAGTTTTCTGACTAAACCGGTTGATCGTGATGCATTATATAAAGCGATTGATGATGCGCTGAAACTGTCGCCGCCGACAAGTGATGAAAGCTGGCGTGCCGCGGTAGTAACGCGCAGCCCGATTATGCAACGCTTGCTTGAGCAAGCCAAAATGGTGGCGCAGTCAGATGTCAGTGTGCTGATTAACGGCCAGAGCGGTACCGGAAAAGAGATACTGGCGCAGGCGATTCATGCAGCCAGCCCCCGCGCTGGAAGACCATTTATTGCCATCAACTGCGGAGCATTGCCGGAGCCTTTGCTGGAATCCGAGCTATTCGGCCATGCCAGAGGGGCATTTACCGGCGCTGTCAGCCAGCGTGAAGGCTTATTTCAGGCGGCGGAGGGTGGGACGCTGTTTCTTGATGAAATTGGCGATATGCCGCTTGCCTTGCAGGTAAAGTTGTTGCGTGTATTGCAGGAGCGCAAGGTCAGACCGCTGGGCAGTAATCGGGATATGGATATCAATGTACGGATCATCTCTGCGACGCACCGGGATTTGCCCAAAGCGATGGAAAAAGGCGAGTTTCGAGAGGATCTTTACTATCGTCTCAATGTGGTTAATCTCAAACTGCCGGCATTACATGAGCGAGCCGAGGATATTCCTTTGTTAGCTAACCATTTACTGCGTGAGGCGGCGGCCCGGCATAAGCCTTTTGTGCGTAGTTTTTCGACTGATGCCATGAAGCGCCTGATGACGGCAAGCTGGCCGGGGAACGTGCGGCAATTGGTGAATGTGATTGAGCAGTGCGTCGCACTGACCAGTGCACCGGTCATTGGCGATGCGTTGGTGGAGCAAGCGCTGGAAGGGGAAAATACGGCGTTGCCGACGTTTGTTGAAGCACGTAACCAGTTTGAGCTTAATTATCTGCGAAAATTACTGCAAATTGCTAAAGGCAATGTGACGCAGGCGGCACGTATGGCGGGGCGAAACCGTACTGAATTTTATAAACTGTTGGCGCGGCATGAACTGGACGCCAATGATTTTAAAGAATAGTGTTAAGTTATTGTGAATTGCATGGCAGGTCATGATTTCGCCGTGCTGGCTCTGGCCGCTACATAGTGATGATTAGGATTCCACCATGAAAAAAATTGATGCGATTATTAAACCGTTCAAACTTGATGATGTACGTGAAGCGTTAGCCGAGGTCGGTATCACCGGGATGACGGTAACGGAAGTAAAAGGATTCGGACGCCAGAAAGGCCATACCGAGCTGTATCGTGGCGCGGAATACATGGTGGATTTTCTGCCGAAAGTAAAAATTGAGATCGTGGTGTCTGACGATATCGTTGATACTTGTGTGGAAACTATCATGCGTACTGCGCAGACAGGCAAGATTGGCGACGGCAAGATCTTTGTCTTTGATGTGGCGCGTGTCATTCGTATCCGCACTGGCGAAGAGGACGAAACCGCCATCTGACAACCTGTTGTTGGTGATGCAGCAAAACACAGCCAGCCGTTATCGGCTGGCTGTGTTGTATCAGATGCAGGTATCAGGGTAATGTCGGTGTCCAGTCGCCCAGTACTTTGCTTTGGGTGTACTCTGCGGCTTGGGCGTCGCTCAGTTGCCGGCGATCTTTGTTCACTGCCGCACCCGCACCATAGGATTTGTACTCGAAGAAACGAGAATCTGCCGGGTAGAACCAGATGGTGTTGCCGTCTTTGTCCTTGCCGGACATCTTGTCCCAGCCATAAATATGATTATCCATACTGGTGTTCAGGAACACGGTCTGCCCAATAGCGTTCGGGTCGGCGTAGCGTCCATCGGAGAAGGTCGTTGTTGGGTGCCAGGGGCGGCCCAGTCCGTAGCTTTTAGCTGGCACTGAGTCACTTTCCCTAATCACACGGCTGTTGGTGATCACCAGACCGTACTTCTGATTGATATTGGTGCTGGGAGCAGTCAGGTAACCCGTGACGCCACTTGGCACATCGGCACGATAGCGAGATACCAGATCGCAGTTGTTGAACAGCGCGGTGCCGTCGCCGAAAATGAAGTCAACGGTGCCACTGATCCGGCAGTCAGAGAAGAAGCTGCGGCCACCGGAAACATACAGTGTATCCTGATAGCTGATCAGGCTGACGTCTTTGAAGTAGGCGCGGTCGCCACTTTTGGTGACATACAGCGCGACTGCCTGAGTATCTTTGATTTTACTGCTATCGCTGTCGCTCTTGGCCTGATTAGCCGGGAAGTCAAAGTCATTGCGAATCGTCAGCGATTGGGCGCTAAAATCCTTAGCGCTAATCGTGACAGTGCTGCTGCCTGCTGTTCCCCATTTGCTGCCGTCTGACTTCAGCGTACCTGCCGCGGTGGCGGCTGCAATGATTGTACCGTCACGGCTTTCACCCTTCAGATGCAGGTTATTACGGGTAATCGTCAGGCGCTCGTTATAGATGCCGTTCTTGACCAGAATTACAAATGACGTACTGCCGGCTGGCGCGCTGGCGATGGCATCAGCAATGGTTTTGAACGTTTTGCCATCGTTGGCGGATTTTGATACTACCGCGTTGTAAGTTGTCGCAGCCTGTGCCTGATGTACGCTGGCAGCGATAATCAGCGACAGTGCGAGGGTTCCAGTGATCGTTTTTAACATACACATATTCCTTTAGTGGTGGGTAACTGAAGTCCAGGTGCTTTATGCACGAGTAGCGTCCTATAATCTCTTCTTGCTCAACATTACCGCCCAGTGGCCTGCAGCTTGTCTGCCAATTCTCGCAGTGAGGGCGTTGCCTTAATCTGGTCAGCGACTATCGCTGCGACTGCCTGCGCTCCTTTTTGCTGGAAGTGAGTCGTATCAGGCTGAGTCAGGCTACCTACCTGATCGCGGTAATAGGGATAACGTTCCGGATCGACGGCCAGCCAGTATTGTTGCCACTGCTGGCCGTCGCCCTGATTGGCCAGCGCCAGCGTCGCCGTTTCCACATCCAGTAACGGCACCTGATTCTTACTGGCCGTATCGCGGATGGTCTGGCTGTAATCGCCAACAAAGGCATAACCACCTGCTTTGTTCTGTTTTGTCAGATGGCTGTGTACGGCTGGCGTTCCGTTCTTTCCTTCGGCATTTTTGACCCGTGCTGTTGGCGTTAGCAATACCGGTATCATCTGATGCGACCGTGCGTAATGGATGTAACGCTCCAGCGAGATCTGGAAGGACATCTCCGGTTTGCCCTGTGGGTATTGCGGCCTGCCATCGGCGTTATTCGGGTAGGTGCAAAGATTGGCGACATCCGCTGCACCACGAACAGCTTTCTGTCTGTCGCAGTTTTGATCGTTGTGTCCCATACCAATAAACAGATAATCGCCCGGTCGCATAAACGATTCCATTTGGCGGAACCAACCTTCGTAGTAGTAATCACGTGAACTGCGCCCTGAGCGGGCACCGTTGACGATGGTAATAGGACTGTCGGGCTGGAACTGTTGCTCAAATACCTGGCCCCAGCCCGTGCGGGGAAAGCGTGCTTTCTCGTAGGTTGCTGCGGTGGAGTCGCTAACGATGAAAATGCGGGTATGCGCCCTCTCCAGCGCGTTGCGGTATTGGCTGGCGCGGGTCAGATCCAATGGTTCGTAACTGCCGGAGGCATTCAATCCGATGATCGGACGAAACGTGATGTCAGTTAACACGGTGTGCCCAGCCTGGCCGCTGTCGTTGTGGTAATTGCGTGCGTGGTTGATAAGCTGAAGAACCTGTGTGAAGGCTGGCGTTAGTGCATCTGGATACGTCAACGGATCGAACTCGGCTGGAACAGTCATACCGGCCTGTTTTAAGGCCTCATCAAAACCAGTGTGGAATTCGTGATAAGCGGTTTCCCAGGCAGTGGTCGATAAGGATGGCAAGGTAGTGGCATCAATCAGTTGTTGCGGACCAATATAACCGGCCGAGGCAGCGACATCGGACAGAATGCGATCAGTCAACGGGTTGATATTAATGCGATTGTCGTGGCCGTTACGCAGTTGGGGAACCAACGCGCTCAGGCAGACGGCGCGGAGCTGGTTGCTTGCAAGGCAATGTTGTCCGCCAGCTTCAACGGCAGACAGGCGCAAGGGCGTGACCAGTGAGGAGACGTCGGCATAAAACCGTCCCTGAAGATCGGTTGTTACATTGCGCGCTATACCGCGTTGGTCTTTGATGAGTAACGTGGCAGGAAAGCGTATGTCACGATAGGCCACCTGACCGCTAATCAAGGTATTGGCTGCCAACGTAGTGATATTGAATGCTGGCTGAGAGGGGGAAACCGGTGCTGCTGGCGTGGTACTTTCAGCCTGTGCAAAAGACAATGGCAGACAAAACAGGGAACTGAGAAAAAGCGTCTGTTTCCATGTCGTTGCTAGCATGATGATCACCGTTTTTCCCTGCGACTGAATCTATGCAAAAAACGGCCACTTTTTCAGGTGGCCGCGGTTTTCTCTGGCAGAAAAATTACAGTTTGCCGTAACCTGCGTTGCTGTTGATGCTATCGGCAACGCTGCTGCTGATTTTCTGTACAGAATATTTGTACGGCAGCGTCGGTTTGTAGGCGGTAAAGCCGCAATTATCCAATCCGGCATCGCCGCCGTTAATCAGTGAACCATTATCGGAGAACACTTTGCTATTGAATGACTTCACAACAGCACAGTTTGATTTCAGATTGGCGATATTGAGGTAGTTGCCTTCAGATAAAATGCTGCCGCTGGTGCCAAGACCGAAGCTGTACAGGTATGGGTAGGTGCTGTTCTTCACATCGCCCAGATAGACGTTGTTGTAAGCGTGAATACTACCAAAGCGTACGCGTGGGGTACGTTCGGTAACGCGGTCAAACACGTTGTTGTGGAACGTCACGCGCAGTTTGCCGGAGTCTTGCGCACCATTGCTGTCACTGTGGCCGATCAGGATGGTCTTGTCGTGCAGTTCGAAGCGGCTGTAGGAAACGGTGATGTAGTCAGACCCTTTCTTGATATCCAACGAACCATCGTGCTGTACATATTTCTCACCGTTTTTGGTGGTGTACTTGTCGTCGGTGAAGCTGCCATCGCTGACGGTAACATGGTCAACCCAAACGTGGTCGGAGTTATCGATTACTGCTGCATCCCACTCGGCGTTCCAGCCATCCCCTTCTTCGTAATGCGGTGCTACATCTACCGGCGTTTCGAGGTACAGGTTACGCAGGATAATATTGCTCACGCCTTTGATAACCAAAGAGCCGTTAGTAAATTTGCCGTTGCTGCCGATGCCAATGATGGTGGTGTTAGACGGAATGCTGATCTGGCTGCGAGCTTTCTGATCATCAAAGCTGGTGTAGGCTTTTCCACCACTGATATCAATGGCCCCAGTGACCTGGATAATTTTAGGATCGGTATCCGAACCGTTCAGCGCGGCTTTAAATTCGCTGATATTTTTTACTGCATAGATTTTGGCTGACGCTGCTTTGGCGCCACCGGTGGTGCCGGTCGTCTGTGTTGCCCAGCCGGTTGAGGCTGTTTCTGTTGCTTTGGTGGTTTGCAGGCTGGCTGCGTGGGCGGCTGTAGTCATCATCGCGGTGGCAACAATGGCTGCCAGTACACTTTTGGTTCCAGCAGAAAATACGTGGGTGTTGTTCATAGACTATTTCCTTGCGCTGTTGGCGCTAATCCAAACTGGTTGTTAAAAAATAAAAAATCATTCTTTAAAAAATGAAACGACATTCCGTAATGTGGCAGGGCGAATTTTTAAGCATTTTTGATTAGGGTTTTTGCGATCAAAATCGCGTTTTTTTTATGATGCTTATTAATTTAATCTAAAGTGTGATCGAGGCGGGTAACTTGTGTTCATAGAGGTTGAATTAAATTTTATTTTAAATTTAGTGTTTTTTTTCGGTATTTTTTCCTGAAATAAATAGGATGGCTAAGAATTGATTCTGTTTTTATTAAATAGGGTTTTATGAATTAGTAAGTGTTGCCAATGCCTGAAAACCTATAATGTTATAATAAAAAGCAAGCTAACTTTTAGTGGCAGTGTTGTTGAAAGCCAAAAAGTGATTTTCATACATGTTATTTATTGATTTTTGCAGGCGGCTGATCATTGTTGAGTTCGGGAATAAACAGCGAGATCAAACTGTAGTCCCCCCTGGATTTTATTCCCCCCGGTATTTATCGTTGGGAAATAAAACAGCTCGGTAATATATCCATAACATAAATTAAATAACATTGTTGATTATATTATCTTGTAATGTCGTTTTTCCGCTGGGTAAATACTTTTGCCAGTTAGCCGTAGTTTTGCCTCTGCTATCCAGTGTGAACGTCAGTATTGTTGGTGTCGTTAAGGTGGCATTTAAAACGGCTATTATTGAATGGGTGTTGCCCGTAAATATTTTGCGCTGTGATGTTATGGAAAGCGGTGTAGTGAGACAGAATGCCGTGCATGAAAAAAATGCAGGTGGCAGATGAGAAAAAGTCAGCCAGGACGGTAAATCCCGGCAAGATGAAAAGCCTTGTGTGGCCTGAAGCTAATCGTTTGCGTAAAAACCTCTGTCAAGCTCTATCATCGCCAGTCAAAAACGGTTTACACTATGTGCCCACGCCCCTCTGGGTGATTTTTAATAAAGAAGCAAGTTAGCTGAGTCAGGAGATGCGGATGTTAAAGCGTGAAATGAACATTGCCGATTACGATGCCGAACTATGGCAAGCAATGCAGCAAGAAGTGGTGCGTCAGGAAGAGCACATTGAACTGATTGCGTCAGAAAACTATACCAGTCCACGCGTCATGCAGGCCCAGGGGTCTCAACTGACTAATAAATACGCCGAAGGGTATCCGGGCAAACGTTACTACGGCGGTTGCGAATACGTTGATGTGGTTGAGCAACTGGCGATTGACCGCGCTAAGGAACTGTTTGGCGCCGATTATGCCAACGTGCAACCGCACTCTGGTTCTCAGGCTAACTTTGCTGTCTATACTGCGCTGTTGCAGCCGGGCGACACCATTCTGGGGATGAATCTGGCGCACGGCGGCCACCTGACTCACGGCTCTCCGGTCAACTTGTCTGGTAAATTGTATAACGTCGTGCCTTACGGCATTGATGATAGCGGCAAAATCAACTACGACGAAATGGCCGAACTGGCTCGCACTCACAAGCCGAAAATGATCGTGGGCGGTTTCTCCGCCTATTCCGGCATCGTTGACTGGGCGAAGATGCGTGAAATCGCCGACAGCATCGGCGCTTATCTGTTCGTCGACATGGCGCATGTGGCTGGTCTGGTTGCTGCTGGTGTTTACCCGAACCCGGTTCCGCACGCACATATCGTGACCACCACCACCCATAAAACGCTGGCAGGTCCGCGTGGCGGCCTGATTCTGGCCAAAGGCGGCGACGAGGATCTGTACAAAAAACTGAATTCTGCCGTGTTCCCTGGCGGACAGGGCGGCCCGTTGATGCATGTCATTGCCGGTAAAGCCGTGGCGCTGAAAGAGGCGATGGAGCCGGAGTTCAAAACGTATCAGCAGCAGGTAGCCAAAAACGCCAAAGCGATGGTGGAAGTGTTCCTGTCTCGCGGGTTCAACGTGGTATCTGGCGGTACCGATAATCACCTGTTCCTGCTGGATCTGGTCAGCAAAAATCTGACCGGTAAAGAGGCGGATGCCGCGTTGGGTCGTGCCAACATCACTGTAAATAAAAACAGCGTGCCGAACGATCCGAAGAGTCCGTTTGTGACCTCCGGTATTCGTATTGGTACGCCGGCTGCTACCCGGCGCGGCTTCAAAGAAGCAGAAGTGCGTGAGCTGGCTGGTTGGATTTGTGATGTGCTGGACAACATCAATGACGACGCCGTTATTGAGCGCGTAAAACAGAAAGTTCTGGATGTCTGCGTCCGTTTCCCGGTTTACGCCTGATAATCAGCCGGATGCGTCCGACGGGTTCGGACGTGTTGCCAACGCCAGCCTTCGGGCTGGCGTTTGTTTTTTCTCTTCCCGTTGCGTCTGTTCCTGCTCTCTGCCAGAGTAATCGACCGCAGAGGGGAAACAACATGGTTCTTCAATCCACATACTGGCTGGCGCTCGGCTATTTCACCTATTTTTTCAGTTATGGCGTTTTTTTGCCCTTTTGGGGCGGCTGGCTCAAGGGAGAAGGGTTATCTGCCGAGGCAATCGGCATTCTGCTTGGCACCGGGCTGGTGTCGAGATTCGTTGGCAACCTGTTCATTACACCGTTGGTGAACGATCCCGCCCGACTGATTACCGTACTGAGAGGATTGGCATTGCTGTCGGTGTTGACATTCGCTGGTTTCTGGCTGGGCAGTGCCTGGTTATGGCTAATGCTGGTGATGGTTGGTTTCAACCTGTTCTTCGCGCCATTGATTCCGCTTACCGATGCGCTGGCCGCGACCTGGCAAAAACAGTTCCCCCTTGATTATGGTCGGGTGAGACTCTGGGGTTCTATCGCGTTCGTGATAGGCTCCGCCCTTACCGGGCAACTGGCCACGTTCTGGGGACATCAGGCGATTTCAGCAACATTGGCGGCGGCGCTGTTATCGATGTTGCTGAGTATGGCGTTGAAACCGCATGTGATGCCTGCGTCAGCCACACGTCACCCTACGCAAACAACCGCTACGCCGTGGCTGGTCTTGCTGCGTGAGCCAGCAGTCTGGCGTTTTTTACTGTGCGTGTCTTTGCTACAGGGCGCTCATGCCGCTTATTACGGTTTCAGTGTGATTTACTGGCAACAGTCGGGGTATTCCGCCGCCGTTATCGGTTATCTTTGGTCGCTGGGGGTGGTAGCGGAAATCGTCATTTTTGCCCTGAGCAAGCGCCTGTTCGGCCATTGGCGTGCGTCCAGTTTGTTGATGTTATCCACGTTGTGCAGTGTGGTGCGCTGGAGTCTGATGGGAGCAACGGTGTCGTTGCCGTGGCTGATTGTGATGCAGATTTTGCATTGCGGCACTTTTACGGTCTGTCATCTGGCCGCTATGCGGTTTATCTCCTCACGCCACGATGCCGACGTACTGCGTTTGCAGGCGGCGTATTCGGCGCTGAGCACCGGTGGTGCTATTGCCGTGATGACGGTGGTGTCCGGTTTTCTGTTTGAGTACCTTCAGGGGGGAACCTTCTGGATGATGGCATTGCTGGTGTTGCCGGCGTTTATGCTGCGTCCGCAGGAGAGTAGCCACGCGTCATGAGTCAATCGGCGCGTTAGTAGCAGGCGAAAACGGTCAGGATAGAAAATGTTACATTATAACAATTCAAGCTTTTCATGGCGTTGGGTAAGCTGCCTGCTATTGACCATGGTAGCGGTATCCGGCCCGGCGTCGGCGCATCCGCACAGTTTTATCGATATGAAAACCACCGTGGAAGGGAAAGACGACCAGATAACCGGATTACGTATGAACTGGACTATGGACCCTATCACCTCTGCCGATTTGCTGTACGACGCAGGCAATGCCGCCAAAGATTCCGAAGTGTGGAAGAAACTGGCTGCTGACGTCATGGCGAATGTGCTGGGGCAACATTACTTTACTGATATCTACCGGGATGGAAAGCCGGTGAAATATCAGTCGCTACCAACGGAGTATCACCTTTCTCGTGCCGGTAACAAAGCGGTGCTGGAATTTGTGCTGCCGTTGGCTCACCCGCAGCCGCTGGTGGGCGCGCCGTTACTGATTTCCACTTATGATCCCACCTATTTCGTCGATATGTCCTATAACGATGACAACGCGATTCAGATCAGCGCTGCGCTGGCCTCGCGCTGTAAAACTACGCTGAAGACGCCAAAACCTGATGCGTCGCTTCAGTCTTATGCGCTGTCGTTGGATAAAAATGCTAAACCCTCTCAGGACATGGAGCTAGGAAAACAGTTCGCTCAACAGGTTACGCTGCAATGTCAGTAAACCGTTCGCTTGTCTCCCGACATTACTTGTGCTGGTGGCCGCTGGTACTGTTTTTAGTGCTGCTCGGCATGGCCGCATGGCAGGCGCTGGTCTGGTGGCCGTCGATTCTGCTGCAAAGTATTGAATGGCAGAGAATGCTGCATCAGCAGATGTCGGATTTGATGGAGCAGGTGCGAGCCAGGCCCCATCAGGCAGGCTGGACGCTGGTGATGTTCAGTTTGGTGTACGGTGTATTACATGCAATTGGTCCCGGTCACGGTAAGGTGGTGATCGCCACCTATCTGGCGACCCACCCGTCCCGGCTGAAAAGCAGCCTGCAACTGACGTTTGCCTCTGCGCTGTTGCAGGGGGGAATGGCGGTGGTGCTGGTGACCGTGGTGCTGGCGGTATTGCAGCTTTCCAGCCGGGCTTTGCACATCGGTAGTTTCTGGATGGAGAAAAGTAGCTTTGTGCTGGTGACAGTGCTAGGAGGCTGGTTGTGTCTGCGCGCATGTCGGCGCTTGCTGGCGTCACTCTTCCCTCGTGCCAGGCCACGTATCCATTCGTTAACGCCGCTTGATGCGCCAGTGTCCGGCATCCCGTTGATGTCGACAGCTATGCGCCATCACCATGAAGAACAGTGCGGTTGTGGTCATCAGCATGTACCCTCAGCGGATACGCTTAACCACAGTGATGGCTGGCGCACCCGCCTGATGATCGTGCTGGCGATGGGGCTGCGCCCCTGTTCCGGTGCGATATTGGTGTTGTTGTTCGCTAAAGTGCTGGATGTGTTTGTCTGGGGGGTGATCTCCGCTCTGACCATGGCGTTGGGGACGGCGTTTACCGTTTCGCTGTTGGGGGTAGCGGTGCTGTTTTGTCGTCGTCAACTGGAGCGGTTAAGCCGTACCAGTACCGCTTCCCGTTGGCAACCGCTGCTCTGGTCGGCCTTGTCGCTGGCGGGCGGTATGACACTGGCCTTCGCCGGCATTGTGCTTTATCTCACCACGCAACCCGATGTTATGGGCGGAATCCGACCATTGATGGGGTAAAGACAATTGTCTGGTTAATAAAAAATGTCTGGTTAATAAAAAAACGCCCCGGCCTATACATGCCGGGGGCGTTTTTAGGTTGTTACCGACAGAGAGTTTTACAGTCTTGGTTCCGTCACCAATCCGTCAATCATTACCTGTGGAATACCGCGTGAACAGCGTTCGATGCGGCCACGCACACCGTACACCTGTGCCAGATTGCCTTCGTTGATTACCTCGGCAGGCGCGCCATCGGCAATCAGTTTGCCATCTTTAAGCATCAGTACATGGTCGCCATGACGCAGCGCGATATTGATGTCATGCACGACCACTACCGTCACGATATTGCGCTTGCGGGTTTCCTGACGGACCAGATCCATGACATGGAACTGGTAATTGAGGTCGAGTGCGCTGAGCGGTTCGTCCAGCAATAACAGTGAGGGTTGACGGATCAGCGATTGTGCCAATCCGACCAACTGCTTCTGACCACCGGAGAGCTGGTCCAGATAACTCATCGCCAGATGCGAAATGCCCAGCTGTCTGAGCAGCGTCAGTACGTCGTCTTCACTGTAGATGTGGTGCAAACCGCCGGATGCTCGTTGGGCGACGATAATCGATTCCAGCACGTGAAGATGCACCCCGGCAGGCAACGATTGCGGAAGATACACCACTTTTTCCGCTCGTTTGGCAAACGGCAGCTGCATCAGGTTGACGTCATCCAACAGCAGTTCGCCTTGCGCTTGCCCCAGGCCGGCCAGGGCGCGCAGTAGCGTTGATTTACCGCTGCCGTTAGGTCCAAGCAGTACGGTGATCTTACCGCGCGGCAGCAGCGGTACCGACAGGTCGTTAATGATGGTTCGTCTGGGGTAGCCCGCAGAAAAATGGGAAATCGCCAGTCCGTTGTGACTCATACGTTCCCCCGGTTACGCAGAATGATACTGAGGAAGAAAGGAACCCCTACCAGCGAGGTCACAATCCCTACCGGAATGATGACCCCAGGCAGCAGATTTTTAGAGGCAACAGATGCCAGCGACAGCACCAGTGCGCCTGTCAGCGCGCTGGCAGGTAGATAAAAACGGTGGTCTTCGCCGAAAATTATACGGGCGATATGCGGGGCGACCAGACCGATAAAACCAATCGGCCCGACGAACGCGACCGATAGAGCCGACAGGAAACTGATGCGCAGCAACGTTGCCAGACGCAGACGACGTACGTTGATACCAAAGCTGATGGCGCGATCTTCACCTAAACGTAGCGCAGTGAGTTTCCATGAACTCATCATGGACAACGGCATCACCACAGCCAGTACTGCCAGCAAAATGCCGAGCTTTTGCCAGGATGAGCGCGCCAGGCTGCCCATGGTCCAAAATACCAGCCCTTGCAGTGTATCTTCGTTGGCGACGAACTGCAGCATCGACACCAGCGCGTTAAAGGTAAACACCAGTGCAATCCCGAACAATACCACGCCGGAGGTTGCCACCTTGGTCCAGCGAGTGATGCCGTCCAGCAGCAGTGCTGCCAGCAGCGCGAACAGGAAGGCGTTGGCCGAAATGAACCATTGCGCCGGAACGCCAGGAATACCGATCCCCAAGACAATTGCCAGCGCCGCACCAAATGCCGCGGCGGAGGAGACGCCTAACGTAAATGGGCTTGCCAGCGGGTTATTCAGGATGGTTTGCATCTCTGCGCCTGCCAACCCCAGCGCCAGACCGACCACCACTGCCATCAGTGCATACGGCAGACGGATGTCCCAGACGATGACGCGACTGCCGGCATCCGCGTTAGCGGGGTCGGTCAGCGTCTGCCACAGTACATTCAACGGCAGGCCGGAAGGGCCGAGCACAAAGTCCAACAGCAGAGAGGCGACAATCGCCACGAGCAACACCGCCATTATTACCAGCCGATGGCGGATGACGTGTCGATAATCGATTATCGCGCTGTTTTCAGCTGTGCTGACACGGCTGATAGGGGATTCGGTGGTTACACTCATAGGTTACCTGGCCAGTTTACTAGCAAACACAAAGTTGTTGTCAGGCAAGGTAGTAAAGTGGCGAACAATATAGTGGTAGGTATCGTCCGGGTTCAGATTGCTGAACTGTTTTGGATACACCGCTTTGGCCAGATACTCCATGCCGACGATGTTATACGGATGATTATAGAAATGATGGTAAACCCCATAGACCTGACCGGCTTTGATGGCGGGGACCTGATCGATGCCGGTACGGCTTAACAGCGCGTTGGCTTTTTCCTGAATATCGCTGCTGCTGGCACCATAACCGAACGGCAAAATCTTGCTGGTGCCGTTGCCGCGTTTGGAGCCGGTCATGATATAGGTATCGGGTTTTTCGCTGATCACTTTTTCCAGTGCAACAAAACCGGATGCGCCCGGCAGCAGATCAGAACCGATGTTTTTCACACCGATGGCTTCCAGCAGACCACCCCAGCCGTTGTGAGCATGGGTAAAGCAGCAGGCGTCGGAGTTGCCGGCGATAGGCTCAATGAACACGGTGGGTTTGGTCGTGATACCTGCTGTTGCTTTTTGGATGTCGCCAACGTGTTGACGGTAAAAGTCGGTATAGGCTTTGGCGTTTTCTTCGCGGTTTAATACTTTACCAAGCAAATCAACACTGGGGGCGGTGTTTTGCGCCGGGTTGATTTCATAATCTACAAATACCAACGGAATGTGCAGCGCATTCAGTTTGCTGATCACACCGTTTTCCATCAGGGAGGGTTTGGCGCGCAGTTGAGCGATCATCAGATCCGGTTTTTTAGCCAGAATACTTTCCAGCTCCACGTCGCCTTTGTCGCTAAAGCCCATGTCCAGAATGCTTTCAGATTGTGGCCATTTGCTTTTCAGCAAGTCCCAGGTGGCGGTGTCCTGTTTTTTAGGCAGATTGTTCCAGGCAACCAGACGGTGGAACGGATTATCACGATCCAGCAGCGCCATGGCCATGATATCGCGGCCATCCTGCAACACAATGCGTTGAGGTTCCTGCGTGATGGTGACGCTTTGTCCGGCGATATCAGTAATATTGAGGGGGTATTGGGTGGCGAAACTGGTGAAGGAGGTCGTCAGTGTGGTAGCCAGCAAAATATGACGCCATGATTTATTTAACATAATGCTTCCTGTCATTAACCGCTGCGTGTCGGGGATAACCCCAAAATGAACGAATGAGTCTAATAATTATTATCATATAAGATTGAGATTTCGCTCAACAGGGCTGAGTTGTAAAGAAAAATAACAATAAGGGCATGTCTGATTGACATGCCCATAGACTGGCTTAGCGCTTGAGTGCGTCGCTCAGTTGATCGCGGATGGTGGAGAGAAGGGATTTCACTACGCGTGGGTTACCCGCGACAATGTTGCCGGAAGCGAGGTAGTTATGACCGCCGACGAAGTCGGTAACGATGCCGCCGGCTTCACGTACCAGCAGTTCGCCACCGGCGAAGTCCCATGGTTTCAGGCCGATTTCAAAAAAACCATCTACGCGGCCTGCTGCCACATAGGCCAGATCAAGTGCGGCGGAACCGGTGCGGCGGAAGTCGGCACACTGACTGAACAAGGCTTCCAGTACACGCAGGTAGCTGGCGCTGTGCTGTTTGTGTTTGAACGGAAAGCCAGTCGCAAGAATTGTGCCGTCCAGATCGCGGGCATTACTGCCGCGCAGACGGTAACCATTCAACTGAGCACCCTGACCACGAGTGGCAGTAAACAGTTCGTTACGCATGGGGTCGTAGACAACGGCGACTTCGGTGCGGCCTTTGACGCGAACCGCGATGGATACAGCAAAATGAGGGAGACGTTTGAGGAAATTGGTGGTGCCATCCAGGGGATCGATAACCCATTGTACGTCCTGATCCTCGCCAACCAGCTCGCCACATTCTTCACCAATGACGGTGTGCTGCGGGTAGGCTTTGCGGATTACCTCAATAATCAGGCGTTCTGCATCGCGGTCAACGTTCGTGACAAAATCGTTACTGCCTTTTTGGCTGGCCTCAACGGCGTCAGGCGTTTCATAGTTTTTAGCTATCAGGTTGCCGCCTTTGCGCGCTGCGCGCACGGCGATGTTAAGCATCGGATGCATGGTATCGTCCACAAGAATGTTAAAGAACAGAAAACGGCGCGAAGTATAGCAGATAGCAGGAGAAAGGGAAAACAGAGAAGTTTGTGTTAACATACGTCGGTTTCCCGTTTTGTATGACAGAGTCCGCATGTTACAGAATATACGCATTGTGCTGGTGGAGACTTCACATACCGGCAATATGGGGTCAACGGCCAGAGCAATGAAAACCATGGGCCTGACTAATCTATGGCTGGTCAATCCACTGGTTAAGCCTGATTCACAAGCCATTTCGTTGTCTGCTGGCGCCAGTGATGTGATTGGCGACGCCACCATTGTTGATACGCTCGATCAGGCGCTGGAAGGCTGTGGCCTGGTCGTAGGCACCAGCGCCCGTTCCCGAACGCTACCCTGGCCGATGCTGGAGCCGCGTGAATGCGGCGTACGCAGTATTCAGGAAGCGCAACACGCGCCGGTGGCAATTGTGTTTGGCCGCGAACGAGTGGGGTTAACGAATGAGGAACTGCAAAAATGCCATTATCATGTGGCGATTCCCGCTAATCCGGAGTACAGCTCACTGAATCTGGCGATGGCGGTGCAGATCCTGTCTTATGAGCTCCGTGTCGCCTGGCTGGACAGCCAGCAGCAGGGTGAATCCGCGCATAAGGAAAGCCCTTATCCGCTGGTGGATGATCTGGAGCGTTTTTATCAACATCTGGAAGAGACGTTGCTGTATACCGGTTTCATTCGTCAGGCTCATCAGGGGCAGGTGATGAATAAGCTGCGGCGGCTGTTTACCCGCGCCCGTCCGGAAAGTCAGGAACTCAATATCTTGCGTGGCATGTTGAGCGCTATCACGAAAACAGCCTCATCAGAAAAATCACAGGATAACAAACCACAGGGTAATAGTTGAGTTATTTACTCGGTTAAATAGTTGACTAAAACACTCAGGAATGTCAGACTCATGACTGTGCTATGTATACTTGATTCATAATACTTGTCTTAATAATACATGTTTATCTTACGGATACCACTAACATGAGACTGACATCTAAAGGCCGCTACGCCGTTACCGCCATGCTTGATGTGGCGTTGCATTCAAAAGAAGGCCCGGTTCCATTGGCGGACATCTCTGAACGTCAGGGTATTTCGCTTTCTTATCTGGAACAGCTATTTTCTCGCCTGCGCAAACATGGGCTGGTTGCCAGTGTGCGTGGCCCAGGCGGCGGTTATCTGTTGGGGAAAGACTCTAGCGAAATTGCCGTCGGCTCAGTCATCTCTGCTGTGGATGAGTCTGTGGATGCCACCCGTTGTCAGGGGAAAGAAGGGTGTCAGGGCGGTGATCGTTGCCTGACTCATACGCTGTGGCGTGATTTGAGTGATCGCATCAGCGAGTTTCTCAATAACATCACCCTGGATGAACTGGTTAGCAATAAAGAAGTTCTGGACGTCGCAGATCGTCAGGATGCTGACGTGCGTCGTACTACCAACGGACGCATACAAGAAACTATTAACGTCAACTTGCGTGCCTGAAAGAAAAAAGAACGAAACGCCTTGAACGTTTTGAAGTGATGTACGGAGTTTAAGAGCAATGAAGTTACCCATTTATCTGGATTATTCCGCTACGACGCCGGTCGATCCGCGTGTGGCTGAAAAAATGATGCAGTTTCTGACCCTGGACGGCACGTTCGGCAACCCGGCCTCGCGCTCTCACCGTTTTGGCTGGCAGGCGGAGGAGGCGGTGGATATCGCCCGTAATCAGAT
Organism: Dickeya sp. CFBP 2040; assembly: GCF_012273755.1. Lineage (NCBI taxonomy): Bacteria > Pseudomonadati > Pseudomonadota > Gammaproteobacteria > Enterobacterales > Pectobacteriaceae > Dickeya > Dickeya sp. CFBP 2040. The sequence goes on along the minus strand of NZ_JAAVXH010000098.1, from coordinate 25,658 downwards.
AGCTGAATTGGTTGGCGCAGATCCGCGAGAGATCGTGTTTACTTCCGGTGCCACCGAATCGAACAATCTGGCTATCAAGGGTGCGGCGAATTTCTACCAGAAGAAAGGCAAGCACATCATCACCAGCAAGACGGAACACAAAGCCGTGCTGGATACCTGTCGCCAACTGGAGCGCGAAGGGTTTGAAGTCACTTATCTGGCGCCGCAGCGTAACGGCATCATTGATCTGAAAGAATTAGAAGCGGCTATGCGCGATGACACCATTGTGGTGTCGATTATGCATGTGAATAACGAAATCGGCGTGGTGCAGGATATCGCCACCATTGGCGAAATGTGCCGTAGCCGCGGCATTATTTTCCATGTCGATGCCACCCAGAGCGTGGGTAAATTGCCGATTGATCTTAGCCAGTTTAAAGTCGATCTGATGTCTTTCTCTGGTCACAAGATTTATGGCCCGAAAGGGATTGGCGCGCTGTATGTGCGTCGTAAACCGCGCGTACGTATCGAAGCGCAGATGCACGGCGGCGGCCACGAACGTGGTATGCGTTCCGGCACCCTGCCGGTGCATCAGATTGTAGGGATGGGTGAAGCCTACCGCATCGCCAAAGAAGAGATGGCTGAAGAAGCCGTACGTCTGCGTACCCTGCGTGATCGCCTGTGGAACGGTATTAACGATATCGAAGAAGTTTACCTGAACGGTGATTTGGACCAGGGCGCACCGAATATCCTGAACGTTAGCTTCAACTATGTGGAAGGTGAATCGCTGATCATGGCGTTGAAAGATCTGGCGGTTTCCTCTGGTTCGGCCTGTACCTCCGCCAGTCTGGAGCCTTCCTATGTGCTGCGTGCGTTGGGAATGAACGATGAACTGGCGCACAGTTCCATTCGTTTCTCACTGGGCCGCTTTACCACTGAAGAAGAAATTGACTACACCATCGATCTGGTTCGTAAATCCATTGGCCGTCTGCGCGACTTGTCCCCGCTGTGGGAAATGTTCAAACAGGGCGTGGATATCAGCAGCATCGAATGGGCGCATCATTAATTTGCAGGAATCGGGACGTATATTATGGCTTACAGCGAAAAAGTAATTGATCACTATGAAAACCCGCGTAATGTCGGCTCGTTTGATTCGTCGGATCCGAGCATCGGCAGCGGTATGGTGGGTGCGCCAGCCTGCGGCGACGTGATGAAACTGCAAATCAAGGTTAATGACCAGGGAATCATCGAAGATGCCCGTTTTAAAACCTATGGTTGCGGTTCCGCCATCGCCTCCAGTTCGCTGGTGACCGAGTGGGTGAAAGGCAAAAGTCTGAACGAGGCTGAATCCATTAAAAACACTCAGATCGCCGAAGAGTTGGAATTGCCGCCAGTGAAAATTCACTGCTCCATTCTGGCAGAAGACGCTATCAAGGCCGCCATCGCCGACTACAAGAGTAAACGTGGCGACAAATAACAGGCAGATGAAGTAGAGGTTTGCTATGTCGATTTCCCTGAGCGACAGTGCTGCGCAACGTGTAAATACTTTTATGGCCAATCGCGGCAAAGGTATCGGTTTGCGTTTGGGTGTAAGAACATCCGGTTGTTCCGGTATGGCGTATGTGCTGGAGTTTGTTGATGAATTGAACACCGATGATGTGGTGTTTGAAGACAAGGGCGTGAAGGTCATTATTGATGGCAAAAGCCTGGTTTACCTTGATGGCACCGAGTTGGATTTCGTCAAGGAAGGGCTGAACGAAGGCTTTAAATTCAATAACCCTAACGTTTCCAGCGAGTGCGGTTGCGGTGAAAGCTTTAATGTCTGATCAAGGCGTTATGTCTGATTAAGACGTTAATATCTGATCGTTGGCCGGTCTGTTGACTGGTTTCCGCTGTGTTGTGTGTTTCTGCATGGTTTATTGCGGCATATAACGCAGCGGAGGCGCACCAATTGGTGAACTCAGAGCACACTATGGATTACTTTGCTTTATTCGGGCTGCCGATTCGCTATAACGTGGATGGCAGCCTGCTTGCTTCCCGGTTTCAGGAACTGCAGCGTCAGTTTCATCCTGACCGCTTTGCCGCCAGCTCGGAACGCGAACGCGTGATGGCGCTACAACAGGCTGCGACCATCAATAATGCCTATCAGGCGCTGAAGCATCCGCTGAAACGTGCAGAGTATATGCTATCTTTGCACGGCTTCGATTTGAGCAGCGAACAGCATACTCTCCGTGATACCGCATTCCTGATGGAGCAGATGGAACTGCGTGAGGAACTGGATGAAATTGAACGTCATCCGGATGCGGAAACCGTGCTGGAGGCATTTGCGCAGCGCCTGCAGGAGATGATCCGCCAGCGTAGCGAGCAGATGCAGCGCGAGCTGGATGCGGAATCCTGGTCAGAAGCAGCGGATACGGTACGTAAACTACGTTTTTTTGATCGGCTCCGGCAGCAGGCTGAACAACTCGAAGAACAATTGCTGGAACGATAAGTAAAATTCAATCTGGCGGGACCGTTGTGGCCGTGTGGCTGATCGCATCGGTTCTGCCTGCCAATTGATGGAATCTCAATATGGCCTTATTACAAATCAGTGAGCCAGGGCTGAGTGCGGAACCGCATCAGCGCCGTCTGGCTGTCGGGATTGATCTGGGAACGACTCATTCTCTGGTCGCCACTGTTCGCAGCGGTGAGACACAGACATTGCCCGACCACAACGGGCGCCACTTGTTGCCGTCAGTTGTTCATTACACAGCAGATGGGTATACCGTTGGTTGGGAGGCTCGCCAGCAGGCAACAGCCGATCCGGTCAATACGGTTAGCTCCGTCAAGCGATTGATGGGGCGTTCGCTTTCCGATATTCGTCAACGGTATCCCCATTTACCTTATCGGCTGGAAGCCAGTGAGAACGGGCTGCCGGTGTTGCAGACCGCCAGTGGTCCGCGTAACCCGATTCAGATATCGGCTGACATTTTGTCAGCGCTGACCCGGCGTGCCGAAGAGGCGCTGAATGGGCAACCTGATGGTGTGGTGATCACCGTGCCAGCCTATTTTGATGATGCCCAGCGTCAAGGCACCAAAGATGCGGCTCGTCTGGCCGGCCTACATGTGCTGCGTCTGCTTAACGAACCGACCGCGGCAGCGATTGCCTACGGACTGGACTCTGGTCAGGAAGGCGTGATCGCGGTGTATGACTTGGGCGGCGGCACCTTTGATATTTCGATCCTGCGCCTTAGCCGCGGGGTATTCGAAGTGCTTGCTACCGGCGGCGATTCCGCGCTGGGCGGTGATGATTTCGACCATTTGTTGGTCGAGTGGATTCGTGAGCAAGCTGGGATCACTGTGCGTGATGATCATCACTTGCAGCAGGCATTGCTTGATACCGCCATCCAGACCAAGATTGCCCTGAGCGATGCGCAAAGTGTGCCGGTTTCGGTCGCGGGCTGGCAAGGCGATATTACTCGTGAGCAGTTCAACACCTTGATTGCGCCATTGGTAAAACGCACGCTGTTGTCTTGCCGTCGCTCGTTGAAAGATGCGGGTGTAGAGCTGGATGAGGTGAAAGAAGTGGTGATGGTCGGCGGCTCCACTCGCGTGCCATTAGTACGTGAGAAGGTCGGCGAATTCTTTGGCCGCACGCCATTGACTTCTATCGATCCGGACAAAGTGGTGGCTATCGGTGCAGCGATTCAGGCCGATATTCTGGTGGGCAACAAACCCGACAGTGAAATGTTGCTGCTGGATGTGATTCCGCTGTCGCTGGGCCTGGAAACCATGGGCGGGCTGGTCGAGAAAGTGATTCCGCGTAATACCACGATTCCGGTGGCGCGTGCGCAGGAGTTCACTACCTTCAAAGATGGCCAGACCGCGATGATGATCCATGTATTGCAGGGCGAGCGCGAACTGGTACAGGATTGCCGTTCGCTTGGGCGTTTCACATTGCGTGGTATTCCTGCGATGCCTGCTGGCGGCGCACATATCCGAGTGACGTTTCAGGTAGACGCAGACGGGTTGCTGAGCGTGACGGCGATGGAAAAATCCACCGGGGTGGAAGCGTCCATTCAGGTGAAGCCCTCTTATGGTCTGAGCGACGATGAAATCGCTACCATGATTACCGACTCCATGCAGAACGCCCAGAGCGACATGAGTGCCCGCAGGCTGGCTGAGAAGCGCGTGGAAGCGACGCGTGTGTTGGAAAGCCTCAACAGCGCGCTGGCGACGGATGCCACCTTACTGAGCAATGACGAGCGGGCGGAAATCGACGCTGCCTGTCTTGAGCTGCAGCAGGCCGCACAGCAAACTGACGCCTCAGCCATTGAGGCGGCAATTAAAAAATTAGATCAACAAACCCAGGAATTCGCTGCCCGCAGGATGGATGAGTCTATCCGTCGCGCGTTGGCGGGGCATTCCGTGGACGAGGTATAACATGCCCAAGATTGTTTTTCTGCCGCATCAGGACTTGTGTCCGGAAGGGGCGGTGTTGGAAGCGAATAGTGGTGAAACTATTCTGGACGTGGCACTGCGCAACGGTATTGAAATTGAACATGCCTGCGAAAAATCCTGTGCCTGTACCACTTGCCATTGCATTGTCCGGGAAGGGTTTGATTCGTTGCCGGAAAGCACTGAAGATGAAGACGACATGCTGGATAAAGCCTGGGGGCTGGAGCCGGAAAGCCGACTGGGTTGTCAGGCGCGCATTACCGATGAAGATCTGGTGGTGGAAATTCCGCGTTATACCATTAACCATGCGCGCGAGCATTGACGGAGTAACTTATGGGATTGAAGTGGACCGATAGCCGTGAAATCGGTGAGGCGTTGTACGATCTGTATCCTGATACTGACCCGAAAACCGTGCGTTTTACCGACTTGCACCGTTGGATTTGCGAGCTGGATGAGTTTGATGATGAACCTGAGGCATCAAACGAGAAAATTTTGGAAGCGATCCTGCTGGTATGGCTGGACGAAGCCGAGTAACGGAACTGATCAACGGGCTGCCTTGGGTGGCCCGTTTTCTCTTTTTTATCGTGGCGATAACGGGCTGACAATAACAAAGCCCAATCTGGAGTAGATGTATGACAACTGAAGCGATGCTGATTACCCTTTCCCATCAGCCAGCGGACACACGCTGGGGTGAGAAAGCCTCGTTAACCGCCAATGAGCAGGGATTTACCATTCATTTGTCCGGCGACAAGCCGCAGACCATTATTCAGCGTGCGGCCCGCAAAATCGACGGGCAGGGCATCAAACACGTTAAACTGGCGGGCGAAGGCTGGGATCTGGAAAACAGTTGGGCATTCTGGCAAGGGTATCGTGGGCCGAAGGGCAAGCGCACGGTGGAGTGGGCTACATTACCAGAGTCACAGCAGCAGGAGCTGGAACGCCGCCTTAAGATCGTTGACTGGGTACGCGATACCATCAATCTGCCGGCGGAAGATTTGGGTCCAGAGCAACTGGCTACCCGTGCTATCGATCTGCTGTGCAGCGTGGCGGGGGAAGCAATTTCCTATCGCATTACCAAAGGCGAAGATCTGCGTGAGCAGAATTACGCCGGCCTGCATACCGTAGGTCGCGGTTCCGAACGTTCGCCGGTATTGCTGGCACTGGATTATAACCCGACCGGCAAGGCTGATGCGCCGGTGTTGGCCTGTCTGGTTGGTAAAGGCATCACCTTTGATACCGGCGGCTACAGCCTCAAGGGCAGCAGCTTCATGGATTCCATGAAGTCTGATATGGGCGGTGCGGCGCTGGCGACCGGCGCGCTGGCGATGGCTGCGGCTCGCGGTCTGCAGCAGCGAGTGAAACTGTATCTGTGCTGTGCTGACAACATGGTCAGCGGCAATGCGTTTCGTCTGGGCGATATCATTCGCTATCGCAATGGTAAAACCGTTGAAGTCATGAATACCGATGCCGAAGGGCGTCTGGTGCTGGCCGATGGCCTGATTGACGCCTGCGAGCAGAATCCGCAGTGGATTGTTGACTGCGCGACCCTGACCGGGGCAGCTAAAACGGCGCTGGGTAATGATTACCACGCGCTGTTCAGCTTTGACGATGCAATGATTGACTCGCTGATGGACAGTGCTCGCCGCGAAGGTGAGCCGTTCTGGCGTCTGCCGTTGGAAGAGTTCCATCGCCAGCATTTGCCGTCTAACTTCGCTGAGCTAAATAACGTTGCTGGCGCGGCGCATACCGCAGGAGCCAGCTCGGCTGCGGCGTTCCTGTCTCACTTTGTGAAAAACTATCAGCAAGGTTGGCTGCATATTGACTGTTCTGCCACCTACCGCAAGTCGGCGGTGGATCAGTGGTCTGCCGGTGCAACCGGTCTTGGCGTGCGCACACTGGCCGATTTTCTGCTAAGTAAAGCGGGTTGAGTTGTCTATAGGCTGGCAAATGATGTGACAACAGGGAACAGCGGTTCCCTGTTGTCGTTATATTAATTGCTAACGTTCAGCGTCGTTGCCGTATGCAATATCAGGCAACGTTAAGCGTTGAGGAGAGTTATGGAGTTTTCACCCCACAATCGGCTGGAAGAGGTGTTAAAGCTGGCTGCATCGGAACCGGCACACCGGCCTGAGTTTTTCAGCGAACTGCTGGAGGCGACGGTGTATGTGTTGGGTCACAGCGAAGACGCGATGTCTGGCGAAAACAGCCTGCAGGCGGACAGTGAGCTGCAATTGCAGCATTGGGAAAAACCGGACGGTGATTCCGCTATCCCGTTTTTCTCTTCGCTGGAAGCATTGCAACTGGCTGTGACCAGCGAACAGGCATTTCTGGCATTACCCGCCAGAACGCTGTTCGATATCACCCGCGGCGCCACGTTGTTTTTGAACCCGAAGCTGCCGTATGGCAAAGAATTTCTGCCCCAGGAGATTGAACATGTGTTATCCGGTGAGGGTAGCGGCCTGGTACAGCAGCATATTCTGGATGGCGATACCGAACTAAAAATCGGTATTCCAACTGAGATGCCGACACAGATGATTGATTCTCTGACTCAGTTGTTCAGTAAGCACCGCAACGTCAAACGGGCGTTTCTGGCGCAGATTCAGGAGCCAGATGAAGAACAACCGCATTTGCTGATTGGTCTGGATGTGTATGGCGATGATCTGGACGAGTTGATTCAGGCTGCCGGATCGGTGGCGACCGATACTCAGCCGGATGACCGCCCGATCGATATTTGTCTGGTGAATAGCGAAGAACCCGGCATTAGCCACTTTTTAATTCGCCATACTACGCCGTTTTATGAGCGCAAATGGGGCAGTTTCCTGCGCGAGTTCAAAAATAGCGGTCAGGCATAACAGACTGTCAATAAACGTATGGTAAGTAAAAACGGCACAGGCGGGTTTGCCTTGTGCCGTTTTTTTACTGGCCCGGCGGGGCGGATAATCAACCGGTGACGACAGGTACATCATCGCGCGCGCCCCATTCGCTCCATGAACCGTCGTAGAGTGAAACCTGAGGAGCATTGAGCACAAACAGCGCCAGCATTACCACTGATGCTGTGACTCCAGAACCACAACTGGCGATAATCGGGCGTTGGATATCGACGCCGGCCTGATTGAAGATAACAGCCAGCTCATCTGCCGATTTTAGCGCGCCATTTTCAACCAGCAAGGTCCAGGGGACATTAAAACTCCCCGGAATATGGCCGCGTCGCAGCCCTGGCCGTGGCTCATCCACCTCCCCAAGAAAGCGCGGCGCAGGGCGGGCATCAACAATCTGCTCGTCACCCGTGCGACAAAGGAGCAACACCTCATCCAGCGAGCGGATAGCGCCAGCGGCAGGTGTTTTGGCGTTAAATACCTGAGCGGTCGGCGATACATTACCGTGTTCCAACGGTAACCCTTGCTGCTTCCAGCCTGCCAGACCACCACTGAGGAGAGAAATGCGCGAAGCACCCACCAGCCGTAGCATCCACCAGGCACGTGGTGCGGAAAACAAGTTGCCTTCATCGTAAATCACCAGATGCTGCTGTTCGCTCAGCCCCAGCTTGCCCAATGCATCAGCAAAGGTAGCGAGATCTGGCATCATATGCGGCAGCGAGGTCCGGTGGTCTGAGAGGGACTCGATATCAAAAAATACAGCACCTGGCAGATGCTCCGCACGATATTCGGCGGTGATATCGCGCGTATCGTTGCCTACCGGCAACATGCGGGCGTCAATCAAAGCGATATCAGCATCATGACGATGCGTATTCAACCAGGATGCGCTAACGAACAGTTCGACGGCAGATGATGTAGACATAAAATCTCTCCATGTGAGCCGATTATTCGGCTCCGAATGCGACAATATTCTTAATGCGACAATATGCGACAATGTTCTTAATGTGACCATGTATGGCATTGTCTGGAATATCTTTGCCCTGAGCAAGACATCTGCGTTGATGCCGTGCGGGACCCACTCTGTTATATCGGTACAGGCCAATAGGCTAAATTTTTTTTACGAAAATGTTATTTTCCTGATGGGAAAGTCATGGCGGTGCCTCTATAATCTGCGCCACTTTGCACGGGCTGGTATTATAATTTTTCTAACCAGCTGTTATGACATGTTATTGGATGAGGCCACTATGACGGTAGAACGTACCTTCTCTATTATCAAACCAAACGCAGTTGCCAAAAACGCTATCGGTGCGATTTACGCCCGTTTCGAAAGCGCGGGTTTCACCATTATTGCCTCTAAAATGCTGCACCTGAGCCGCGAACAGGCAGAAGGTTTCTACGCTGAGCATAAAGGCAAACCGTTTTTTGACGGTTTGGTGGATTTTATGACCTCCGGCCCGATCATGGTGCAGGTGTTGCAGGCTGAAAATGCCGTACAGCGTAACCGCGATATCATGGGGGCCACCAATCCGGCCAACGCCTTGGCGGGTACATTGCGTGCCGATTATGCCGACAGTTTCACGGCGAATGCGGTGCACGGCTCTGATTCTATCGAGTCTGCTGAGCGTGAAATCGCTTACTTCTTCAGTGCGGACGAAATTTTCCCTCGTACTCGTTAATGTTGGCGAAACACCGCCTTCCCCGGTAAAAAATGCGGCTGAGGTAGCGCAGGTGTTATAAAATTTGTACAATGCCGCGCCCTGGGTGAGCACGTTCTCGGCCAGGGCGTTTTCTTTATCCGTATCCCTTTCGCGCCATAACGTGTAACAACGAGGCCATGAGTCAATTTATGTCTGAGCAAACCCTATCTCCCGTCGTGGCTATGTCCGACGCTATCGCCGTTGCCGCCAATAGCAATGAAAAAATCAACCTTCTGGATTTCAACCGTCAGCAAATGCGGGCTTTTTTTGCTGAATTGGGGGAAAAGCCGTTCCGTGCCGATCAGGTCATGAAATGGATCTATCATTACTGTTGTGATGATTTTAACCAGATGACCGACCTTAATAAGGTGCTACGTGGCAAGTTACAGGCGATAGCGGAAATTCGGGCGCCGGAGGTGGTTGATGAGCAACGCTCTTCTGACGGCACCATCAAGTGGGCGATTCTGGTTGACGGGCAGCGTGTGGAAACGGTGTACATTCCGGAAGAGGACCGCGCCACACTGTGCGTTTCATCACAGGTTGGGTGTGCGCTGGAGTGCAAATTCTGTTCTACGGCGCAGCAGGGTTTTAATCGCAACCTGCGTGTATCCGAAATTATCGGGCAGGTATGGCGTGCGGCGAAAATTATCGGTGCCGCTAAAGTGACAGGGCAGCGTCCTATCACCAACGTGGTGATGATGGGAATGGGCGAACCACTGCTGAATCTGACCAATGTAGTACCGGCGATGGAAATCATGCTTGATGATTTTGGTTTTGGCCTGTCCAAACGCCGCGTTACGCTGTCGACTTCCGGTGTGGTGCCAGCGTTGGATAAACTCGGCGACATGATCGATGTGGCGCTGGCAATTTCCCTACATGCGCCGAACGATGAAATTCGTAACGAAATCATGCCGATCAACAAAAAGTATGATATCGAAACCTTTCTGGCAGCAGTGCGTCGCTATCTGGAGAAATCCAATGCCAATCAAGGGCGCGTAACCGTGGAATATGTGATGCTGGATCACATCAACGACGGTACTGAACATGCTCATCAGTTGGCCGAATGTCTCAAAGATACGCCGTGCAAGATAAACCTGATCCCCTGGAACCCGTTCCCCGGTGCGCCTTATGGCCGCAGTTCCAATAGTCGGGTTGATCGCTTTTCCAAAGTGTTGATGGAGTACGGTTTCACGACCATTGTACGTAAAACCCGTGGCGATGATATCGATGCTGCCTGTGGTCAGTTGGCGGGTGAAGTGGTGGATCGTACTAAGCGTACGCTGAAGAAAAAGATGCAACGCGATACGATTGCGGTAAAAAGCGTCTGAAAGTGATGTTAAATCAACCTGTTTTCTTAGGAAAGCAGGTGATAAATACGGTTTCGAGGCTTATCATACGGTAAGACTGGTGATGGCCCTCCGGCAACTGTTCCGAACATGCTGTTATATTGGCAAGCTGTCACGGGTGGTAGATTGCGGTAACATGTCACGGATTTGACGAGCCATGATGGCGCGTGTAGTAAGGAGTATCAGGGATGAAACGAATGTTGCTGGGTATGGTCACAGGTATAGCGCTGGTTGCCGATATAACGTTATTGACCGGATGCGCACAAACGCCGCTGAAGCCGGTTAGCTCTGCGGCGGCACAGACGCGATTACAACTGGGGCTGGAGTATCTGGCCCGTAATAATCTTGATGCCGCGCGTGATAATCTGCAAAAAGCAGAGCAACTTGCGCCGGATGATTACCGGATTCAGTTGGGAATGGCGCTGTACGAACAGCGTATTGGTGAGAACCAGGCTGCTGAAAAACGTTATCGTCGCCTGTTGCGACAGGCACCCGCCAACGGCGGCGTAATGAATAATTACGGTGCGTTTCTCTGTGGTTTAGGGCAGTATGTAGCGGCACAACAGCAGTTCGCCGCTGCCGTGCAACTCCCTGATTACCATCAAGTTGCCGATGCACTTGAGAATGCAGGATATTGTTTTTTCAAGGCCGGGCAGCCAAATGAGGCAGGTCAGTGGCTCAGCCGTGCGTTGAGGTACGATCCCGCTAAAGGAAACCGGCTTCTGGCGCAAGCGGATAGTCATTTTATCGCTGGACGCTATGATCAGGCGCGATTGCTCCTGAGTATTTATCAGTCACAGCTTGCGGCAAACGCCGAAAGTTTGTGGCTACAGATTCGTTTCGCCGCGCTGGCGGGTCATCATGACGAGGTAAAACGTTATGGCGGATTGCTGGCGCAACGTTTTCCACAATCCAAACAGTACCAGCAGTTCTTAGCTAATGAATACTGAAGCCACTCAAGATAATACTGCAGCAACGATGATGACCCCTGGCGAACGTTTGCGTGAGGCGCGTGAGCAGTTGGGATTGACGCAACAGGTTGTTGCAGAACGGTTATGTCTGAAATTATCAACCGTTCGTGAAATAGAAGATAACAATACGCCCGCTGGTCTTGCTCCTACTTTTCTTCGCGGTTACATCCGCTCTTATGCCCGACTGGTTCACCTCCCTGAAGATGAATTATTGCCGATGCTGGAAAAGCAGGTTGTGCCAAGCCGTGTCTCCAACGTGGCACCCATGCAGAGAATGGCATTGGGTAAAAGCCGTAAGAAACGTGATGGTTGGCTGATGTTGTTTACCTGGCTGATTTTGCTTGGCGTATTGGGCCTGACGGTGGCCTGGTGGTGGCAGAATCATCAGGCGCAACAGCAGGAAATAAATTCAATGGTGGATCACGCCAACGCGTCGCAAGGCCATAAAGATGAGCAGGCCGGCGATGTTAACAGTGATCCGGAACCGGTAGATACGGATGAACATGCTGCGAATGCGCCAACCGGCAACGGGCAGCCTATCGATCTTCATTCACCTGCTGCTGCACCGTCGCAGCCAGTGGTTTCCTCGCCTGCCGCACCAACGACGAATACGTCAACGGTAGCCAATCCTGCGGCTCAGTCTCCGGTACAGGCTTCCGGACAGCCGTTGCTGGATCAGTCGGCTACCGCGCCGGCCAGCGCCGCCCCGGTGGCTGACGCTTCCGCTGTGTCGGGGGCGATTGTGATGCGTTTTACAGCGGACTGCTGGCTGGAAGTTGTCGATGCAACAGGCAAGAAACTGTTCAGCGGCGTACAGCGTACCGGGAGTGTGTTAAATTTGACAGGTCAGGCGCCGTACCGGTTAAAGATCGGGGCGCCAGGCTCGGTACAGGTTGAGTTTCAGGGCAAACCGGTGGATTTAAGCCGGTTCGTCAAGAGCCATCAGGTGGCTCGTATTACGCTGACGGCTGAGTAACCGTGCCGTCGCGTTGGTCATTGTGGAGAAGAAGTGATGCATAATCCCGCACCCATCAACCGCCGTAAATCAACCCGGATTTACGTCGGCAAGGTGCCCGTTGGTGATGGCGCACCGATTGCAGTGCAGTCTATGACCAATACCCGCACTACCGATGTTGATGCCACTGTCAGGCAGATCAAGTCGTTGGAACGGGTTGGCGTGGATATCGTGCGCGTTTCGGTGCCGACCATGGATGCCGCCGAGGCATTTCGTCTGATTAAACAACAAGTGGGTGTACCGCTGGTGGCGGATATCCATTTTGACTACCGTATTGCGCTGAAAGTGGCGGAATACGGCGTTGATTGTCTGCGTATCAACCCTGGCAATATCGGCAGTGAAGAGCGTATTCGTTCGGTAGTCGATTGTGCGCGTGACAAAAATATTCCGATCCGAATTGGGGTTAATGCGGGTTCACTGGAAAAGGATCTGCAGGAAAAGTATGGCGAGCCGACGCCGGAAGCGTTGCTGGAGTCCGCCATGCGCCATGTGGATATCCTTGATCGCCTCAATTTCCATTCCTTCAAGGTGAGCGTTAAAGCATCGGACGTGTTTCTGGCGGTGCAGTCTTATCGCTTGCTGGCGTCCCGTATCGATCAGCCATTGCATCTGGGCATTACTGAAGCTGGTGGTGCGCGTAGTGGTGCGGTGAAATCTGCCATTGGCCTTGGATTACTGCTCTCTGAAGGTATCGGCGATACCTTGCGGGTTTCGCTGGCGGCTGATCCGGTAGAAGAGGTCAAGGTTGGCTTCGATATTCTCAAGTCGCTGCGCATCCGCTCCCGCGGCATCAACTTCATTGCCTGCCCGACCTGCTCACGCCAGGAATTTGACGTTATTGGTACCGTGAACGCGCTGGAACAGCGGCTGGAAGATATCATCACGCCGATGGATGTGTCGATTATCGGTTGTGTGGTGAATGGGCCGGGGGAAGCGCTGGTATCGACGCTGGGTGTGACCGGTGGCAACAAGAAGAGTGGTTTTTACGAAGACGGTGTTCGTCAGAAAGAGCGCTTTGACAACGATGATATGATCGATCAGTTGGAAGCTAAGATTCGCGCCAAGGCGTCTATGCTGGATGAAAAACAGCGTATAGCCGTCAATATGGTGGAGAAGTGAACCCGCTAGCCTGGATGCTGTCCGGCACGAATTCCTGAATTGAAGCGCCCGATGGTAGCGGCAACGACATTGAAGGCATGGCGTCGTTGCTCCTATAATCGGGTCTATTTTTTAACAGCGCATTACTTTCTGAAAACGCATAGAGAACTGACGTGGCAAAGAATATTCAAGCCATCCGTGGCATGAACGACTGCCTGCCAGCCGAAACGGCATTGTGGCAGCGTATTGAAGACAGCCTGAAACAGGTGCTCCGCGGCTACGGTTATAGTGAAATCCGCACGCCGCTCGTTGAGCAGACTTCGCTGTTTAAACGTGCAATCGGCGAAGTGACCGATGTCGTTGAAAAGGAAATGTACACATTTGAGGACCGCAACGGCGACAGCCTGACCTTGCGTCCCGAAGGCACGGCGGGGTGCGTCCGCGCCGGTATTGAGCACGGTATTTTGTACAATCAGGAGCAGCGGTTGTGGTATACCGGTCCGATGTTCCGTCATGAGCGTCCGCAGAAGGGGCGCTATCGCCAGTTCCATCAGTTGGGTTGCGAAGTGTTTGGTCTGAAAGGGCCGGATGTGGATGCGGAAATGATTCTGATGACCGCCCGCTGGTGGCGTGTGCTGGGGATTGATCAGCATGTCAATTTGGAACTGAACTCTATCGGTTCTTTAGACGCCCGTGCCCGCTACCGCGAAGCGCTGATTGCCTTCCTTGAACAACACAAAGATCAACTGGATGAGGACTGTCTGCGCCGCATGTATACCAATCCGCTGCGTGTGCTTGACTCGAAGAATGCTCAGGTACAGGCATTGCTGGATAATGCACCGGTGCTGACCGATTATCTGGATGATGATTCTCGCGCGCATTTCGATGAATTGTGTGAACTTTTAACCCAGTCCGGTATCCCATATAAGGTTAATCCGCGGCTGGTTCGCGGGCTGGACTATTACAACCGGACCGTTTTCGAGTGGGTCACCAGTAGCCTTGGGTCTCAGGGAACCGTGTGTGGTGGCGGTCGTTATGACGGCATGGTTGAGCAGCTTGGCGGTTCCAGTACGCCGGCGGTCGGTTTTGGCATGGGGCTGGAACGCCTGGTGTTGCTGGTGCAAACGGTTAATCCGACATTTGCCGCGCAGCCGGGGGTTGATGCGTATCTGATTTCATCGGGTGCAGGTACGCAACATGCGGCGATTCAACTGGCTGAAAAATTGCGTGATGCGCTGCCGCAACTGAAATTGATGACCAACTACGGCGGTGGTAATTTCAAGAAACAGTTTGCCCGTGCGGATAAGAGCGGGGCGCGGGTTGCGTTGGTGCTGGGAGAAACTGAAGTGGCTGCCGGGCAGGTGGTGGTGAAAAATCTGACCAGCGGCGAGCAGGAAACTCTGGCTCAAGCGGATGTAGCGGCGCGTCTGGCGGCGTTACTGAATTAAGGAGAAAGGCAGCGTGGAAGTCTATACCACTGAAAACGAACAAGTTGAGGTAATTCGCCGCTTCTTTGTTGAGAATGGCAAGGCGTTGGCTATCGGTGTGGTGCTGGGTATTGGCGCCCTGGTTGGCTGGCGTTTCTGGCAAAACCATCAGGAAAGTAGCGCAATGGCGGCTTCCGCTGCTTATCAGCAAGTGACTGAAGCTCTGTCTGCTGGTAAGTCGGAAGGCGTCGCCAGCGCTGAAAAGTTTGTTGCTGGCGATCATGGCAATTATGGTGCGTTGGCTTCACTGGCGTTGGCGCACCAGTTCGTTGAAAAGAATGATATCGCCAAAGCCGAACAGCAGCTCCGTCAGGCGCTGAGCCAAACCAAAGATGGTGATTTGCAGGCGTTGATCAATTTGCGTCTGGCTCGCGTGCTGTTACAGCAGAAGAAGCCGGATGAGGCGCTGAAAACGCTTGATGCTATCAAGCTGGAAGGATGGGCGGCGATGGTGGCTGATGTTCGCGGTGATGTGCTGGCGAGCAAAGGTGATAATCAAGGCGCGCGTGATGCTTACAGCAAAGGCATGGCGGCGAAACCTTCTCAGGGGCTGCAATCCCTGTTGCGAATCAAACTGAACAATCTTCCCAGCTAAGAGGGACTTCATGCAACTGCGTAAAACACTTTTGGTCGGACTGGTTTCTGTCACCCTGCTGAGCGGCTGTTCGCTGTTTGACCGTGAGGAGGATGTGGTCAAAATGTCTCCTCTGCCGCAGGTGACTAACCAGTTTACGCCCACCAAAGCCTGGAGTCGCTCCGTTGGAAGCGGTACTGGTGAGTTCTACTCCAACTTGCATCCAACCTGGCAGGATAACCGCGTATATGCCGCTGATCGTCATGGCACGGTAAAGGCGCTGGATCTCAATAGCGGCGAAGAGAAATGGCGAGCCGATCTGGCGGAGAAAACCGGTCTGTTGTCCAGTAATCTCCCGGCGTTGTTGTCGGGGGGCGTTTCCGTGTCGGGCAACCATGTTTATGTGGGGAGTGAACGAGCGCAGCTTTTTGCCCTGAATGCTGACGACGGTACTTTGCAGTGGCAGACCAAGGTGGCAGGCGAGGTGCTATCCAGCCCGGTGGTCAGTGATGGCGTGGTGATTATTCATACCGGCAATGGTATGTTGCAGGCGCTCAGCGAATCTGACGGTACCATCAAATGGACGGTGAATCTGGATATGCCTGCGTTGTCGTTGCGCGGCGAGTCTGCGCCGACCACCGCGTTTGGCGCCGCGATTGTCGGTGGCGACAACGGGCGTGTCAGTGCGGTGATGATTAATCAAGGGCAATTGATCTGGCAGCAACGTATCTCTCAGCCGGGTGGAGCGACTGAAATCGCTCGTCTGAACGATGTTGATACCACACCGGTTGTGGCAGGCAATGTAGTGTATGCGCTGGGATATAACGGCAACCTGACCGCACTGGATCTGCGTTCCGGGCAGATTACCTGGAAGCGTGAGATTGGGTCGGTAAACGATTTTATTGTTGATGGTGATCGTATTTATCTGGTGGATCAGGATGATCGTATCACGGCGCTGAATACCAATGGCGGCGTAGTGATTTGGCGACAGGGTGACTTGTTGCACCGCAACCTGACTGCACCTGCGCTATATAACGGATATCTGGTCGTCGGCGATGCTGAAGGTTATATGCATTGGGTGAATACTACTGACGGTCGTTTTGTGGTTCAGCAGAAAGTGGATGGTTCTGGTTTGCTGAGTAAACCGTTGGTTGCCAGCGACAAGCTGCTGATACAGGCCAAGGGTGGCGAGGTTTACGCCTTTACCCGTTAACCGCTTCGCATGATCGGGGCAAACGGTGAATCCCTTGTCCCTGCAACGGCTCCTGATACTGTCAGGGGCCGTTTCGTCTTTTATCATCAGCAGGGTTTTCTGCTGTAACGAATTGAAATATAAGCAATGAGGTTGTAACAATGATACCTGTCGTCGCGCTGGTCGGGCGCCCGAATGTGGGGAAATCCACGCTGTTTAATCGCTTGACGCGTACCCGTGACGCATTGGTGGCGGATTTCCCTGGGCTGACGCGTGACCGCAAGTATGGTCGTGCAGAAGTAGAAGGGAATGAGTTCATCATCATCGATACCGGCGGTATTGACGGTACTGAAGATGGTGTGGAAACGCGTATGGCTGAACAGTCGCTGCTGGCGATTGAAGAAGCAGATATCGTGCTGTTTCTGGTTGATGCCCGTGATGGTCTGATGCCGGCGGATCACGCCATTGCCCAGCATTTGCGTACGCGCGAAAAAGACACGTTTCTGGTCGCCAACAAAGTGGATGGTATCGATATCGATACCGGCATCGCCGATTTCTATTCACTCGGTCTGGGTGAGGTATACCCGATTGCGGCATCGCATGGTCGTGGTGTTACCTCGTTGCTGGAAAAGGTGTTATTGCCGTTTGTCGTCGAGCCAGTGGAAGAAGCACGTGAACTGACTGAAGAAGAAGCGAACGCGGCTTACTGGGCCGAGCAGCTTGGTGAAGGTGATGATGACATTGAGGATGATGGCGACGATGCGCCGAATCTTGAAGGGTTGCCGATCAAGCTGGCTATTGTTGGTCGCCCGAATGTCGGCAAGTCCACACTGACCAACCGTATTCTTGGGGAAGATCGGGTGGTGGTATACGACATGCCCGGCACCACGCGCGACAGTATCTATATCCCGATGGAGCGTGATGGCCGTGATTACGTGTTAATCGACACCGCCGGGGTGCGCAAACGTGGCAAGATTACTGATGCCGTTGAGAAATTCTCGGTGATCAAAACATTGCAGGCAATCGAAGACGCCAACGTAGTGCTGCTGGTGATAGATGCCCGTGAAGGGATTTCCGATCAGGATCTGTCATTGCTGGGCTTTATCCTCAATTCTGGCCGTTCGCTGGTGATTGTGGTGAATAAGTGGGATGGATTGTCGCAGGAGGTGAAGGAACAGGTGAAGGAAACCCTCGACCTGCGCCTTGGTTTTATCGATTTTGCCCGTATCCACTTTATTTCAGCGCTGCACGGCAGCGGTGTGGGGAATCTGTTCGAATCCGTCAACGAAGCTTATGAGTGTTCCACCCGCCGTGTGGGTACCGCAATGCTGACTCGCATCATGCAGATGGCGGTAGATGACCACCAGCCGCCGTTAGTGCGTGGTCGCCGTGTGAAGCTGAAATACGCTCATGCCGGGGGCTACAACCCACCGATAGTCGTGATCCATGGTAATCAGGTCAAAGAGTTACCAGATTCCTACAAACGTTACCTGATGAATTACTACCGGCGTTCACTGGATGTAATGGGGACGCCAATCCGCATCCAGTTCAAGGAAGGGGAAAACCCGTTCGCTGACAAACGCAATACGTTGACGCCGAATCAACTGCGTAAACGTAAACGCCTGATGCAACATATCAAGAAAGGCAAGTAAACGTCGGTAGCGAAAAATCAGACATCATGTCGGGGCAGGAGCGATTCTGCCCCGTTGTTTTTCATGTGGTGATCCGGAGGAAGACGATGGATGCTTATTGTCCTGAATGTCAGCGACTGATGGTGTGGTGCGGCAATAATCAGCATAACAACGTTCAACGTAATAATGCTCAAGATAACAACGATCAATATTATTGTGAGGAGTGCCAGCACAGTTTCCTGCGTCTGACATTGTGCCCGGAATGTAAGCATCCCTTGCAGGTGCTGCGAGCCTGTGGTGCGGAAAGTTATCTCTGTGCCAATGGCCATGGCCTGATTTCACGTTCCCGCGTGGTCATTCGTTATCAGTCTCAGTAACCGTCAGCAGGTCTGTTCGTTATCCGGACCATTGCGCCATAAGGTTTCCAGCTCAGTTGGCGCACTCTGTTCAGGGATCAGCAACACCCAATCTGCCTGGCGGCTATCCTGCGCGTTGCCGTAGTGAATGTGGATACGGTAGTAGAATTGATCGCCATGACCGGGGGAGTCTGGCAGACCCGGCTCATGCGCTGACGGCAGCGCCTTGTGCAGCACGGTGCGGATCTTCTCTTTTTGCGGTGCCGTTACCTCTGCCAGCACGAAGCGACGCGAGCTGGCCAGCCTGGGCACCCAGGCAAAGCCGCCTTCACGAGCCAGTTCAATGATCACATCATCCGTCAGCTCCGGCAGATCATTCCTGTTCGTGCTCATTGATAATTCCCGTATCAATCCCAACCTGATGCCAGGCTCGCAGTACAGCGTCAGCGACGGCATGATTGAAGCGTTTTTTAGCGTGTTCTACGGTGAATTTGGCGAAGATGGAGAAATCTGCATTCTGCGGCAGCGCTTTGTCACATACGGTGTCATACCAGATATGACCGGCTTTTTCCCAGGAATAGCCACCCAGTGCCATCGCGGTCAGATAGAAGGCCCGGCTGGGAATGCCTGAGTTCAGATGCACACCGCCGTTATCCTCACGGGTGTTGACGAAATCTCGCATGTGGGCAGGTTGTGGGTCGGTGCCCAGCAGCAGGTCGTCATAAGCGGTTCCGGGGCGAGACAGTGATCGCAGTCCTTTACCATCGATGCCTTCGGCCAATAGCCCTTCACCAATAATCCAGTCCGCCTGCTGAACCTTCTGGTTACGGTAGTACTGTTTGACCATAGAGCCGAACACGTCCGCAAGCGATTCGTTGAGCGCACCGGACTGGCGGAAATACAGTAAATTGCATTCGCTTTCTACCACGCCGTGCGACAGCTCGTGGGCAATAACATCCAGAGCGATAGTAAAACGGTTGAATATTTTGCCGTCGCCATCGCCAAACACCATCTGCTGTCCATTCCAGAACGCATTCTGGTAATCCTTGCCGTAATGAACGCTGCCAGTCAACGGCAATCCTTTGTTGTTCAGTGAATTGCGGCCAAACACTTTCCAGAAAAAATCATAGGTAATACCCAGATAATTGTAAGCTTCATCCGCGGCGGTATCGCCGTTTCCCGGCTGGCCTTCTGCTCGTAATTGCTTGCCTGGTAACATTTGCTGGTGCTCTGCGTCGTAAATATCACGCTGCACCGTGCCGGCAGGGTGTTCCTCATGTTCAGCAGGATGAATGACTGGAGCCACCATCAGTGATTGCACGTGCATCAGTGTGTGTTGGGCGCAACGACGTTCCTCATCCGATCCATTGTTGATAATGCGATGCAGGATGTAGGGCGGAATGATGCTACGGGCGGATTGCATACTTCATCTCCTTATGCCGGGCAGTATGGTGCAACATAACATTGATCTACCACAGTTATCACACAGTAAGTATAGCCTAATAACTAAATATTTTTTGTCTGGCTTTTCGCGCGTGATTTGGTGGATTCTTTTTTCATTTCAGTTACCTGACTCTCAACCCAGCCATCCAACAACCGGGTTTTCAGGATATCGCCCCTGGTGACTTGAGCGGTTTTTTTCATGACCTTGCCGTCCGGAGCAGTGGTGACGCTGTAGCCACGGGCCAGTGTCGCCAGCGGACTGACCGCCTCAAGATGGGAACAGGCTTCGCCAAATCGCTGTTTATGCTGATTAAGTTGTTTTTCTAACGCGTGCTGCATCCGGTAGCGTAAGTGCTGTACCTGCTGCTGCGCACGGTGCAGGCGCGATTGTGGCTGATATTGCTGCAGACGCTGGACGAGACGTTCATGACGTCGTGCCTGCAGGCGCAGTTGCAACTGGATGGCTTCATCCAGACGCTGGTGCAGGCGAATCAATTGGGTCTGTTGACGAGCGAGCCGTAGTTGCGGGTGTTGCTGGTGTAACCGATGCTGCAGTTTGACGAATTGCTGCTGGCGCTGTGCCAGATAATAGTCCATCGCCATTTCCAGCCGCTGGCGTTGGGATTGGATTTGCCGCAACAACTCCAACTGGTTACGGCTAACCAGTTCCGCCGCTGCTGAAGGCGTCGGTGCGCGCAGGTCCGCCACGAAGTCGGCGATGGTTACATCGGTTTCGTGGCCGACCGCACTGACAATTGGGATGCGGCTGGCAAAGATCGCCCGCGCCACCCGTTCGTCGTTGAAGCTCCACAGATCTTCCAGTGAACCGCCGCCGCGACCGACAATCAGCACATCACACTCCTGGCGCAAGTTCGCCAGCTCAATAGCCCGCACAATCTGGTCTGGAGCGTCCGCGCCTTGCACTGCCGTCGGGTAGATAACCACCGGCAGCGACGGATCGCGACGTTGCAGAATATGTAAAATATCATGCAGTGCTGCGCCACTGGCGGAGGTAATGACGCCAACCTGTCGTGCTGGTTTGGGCAGTAACTGCTTGTGCTGCTGATCAAATAGTCCTTCTGCAGACAGGCGCTGTTTCAATTGTTCAAACTGTTGTTGCAGCAGGCCATCGCCTGCCGGGTGCATACTTTCAGCCAGCAGTTGGTAATCACCACGTGGTTCATAGAGCGTGATGGTGGCGCGAATCAGGATCTGTTGCCCGTTTTGTGGCCGAAAGGCGACTCGCCGGTTGCTGGTGCGGAACATGGCGCACCGCACCTGAGCGCGTTCATCTTTTAGCGTAAAATACCAATGACCGGAGGAAGGCTGAGAGAAATTGGACATTTCGCCGGAGAGCCAGATTTGACCCATTTCGCCTTCCAGCAACTGCTTTACCGTCTGATTCAGGCGGCTTACGGTAAATATGGCGGCTGACGGCAATGAAGACATTGTGACCCAGATCAAAAAGTAAAACGGAGAGTTAATCTATCAATACTACCGGTCAATGGGCTGTTCGCAAGCATTTTTATAAAAAAATGCTGGAGGCAATCGATTTCGGCCTGTATAATGCCGCGGCAATATTTTATCTAATTCCCATCCTCAATCCCGGTGAGATATTGCCATGTTACGTATCGCTAAAGAAGCTTTAACCTTCGATGATGTTCTCCTCGTTCCAGCCCATTCCACTGTTTTGCCCAACACAGCCGATCTGAGCACTCAACTGACACAACGCATCCGTTTGAACATTCCTATGCTGTCCGCTGCAATGGATACCGTGACTGAATCCGAACTGGCGATTGCGCTGGCTCAGGAAGGCGGTATCGGTTTTATTCATAAGAACATGCCCATTGAGCGCCAGGCGGAAGAAGTGAGCCGCGTGAAACGTCATGAAAGCGGCGTTGTGGTTGATCCGCAGACGGTAACGCCGGAAACGACGCTGCGTGAAGTGAAGGCACTGACGGAGCGTAACGGTTTCGCCGGGTATCCGGTAGTAACGAAAGGCAATGAATTAGTTGGCATTATTACCGGTCGTGATGTACGTTTCGCCACCGATCTGGACCGCCCGGTCAGCGCGGTAATGACCCCGAAAGAACGTCTGGTTACGGTAAAAGAGGGCGAAGCCCGTGACGTAGTGCTGCAAAAAATGCACGAGAGCCGTATCGAAAAAGCACTGGTGGTGGATGCGCAGTTCCGTCTGGTCGGGATGATCACGGTAAAAGATTTCCAGAAAGCAGAACGTAAGCCGAATGCCTGTAAAGATGAGCATGGCCGTCTGCGCGTCGGTGCGGCAGTCGGGGCCGGTGCCGGCAACGAAGAGCGTATCGACGCACTGGTTGCTGCTGGTGTGGACGTTTTGTTGATTGACTCCTCGCACGGTCATTCCGAAGGCGTGTTGCAGCGTATCCGCGAAACCCGCGCCAAATACCCGAATTTGCAGATCATCGGTGGTAACGTGGCGACGGGCGCTGGCGCGCGCGCCCTGGCTGAGGCGGGTGTGAGTGCGGTAAAAGTGGGTATCGGTCCTGGCTCTATCTGTACTACCCGTATCGTAACCGGTGTGGGCGTACCGCAGATTACGGCCATTGCCGATGCGGTTGAGGCACTGGAAGGCACCGGTATTCCGGTGATTGCCGATGGCGGCATCCGTTTCTCTGGCGACATCGCCAAAGCTATCGCCGCTGGTGCGGCCTGCGTCATGGTCGGCTCCATGCTGGCGGGTACTGAAGAATCGCCAGGTGAAATCGAGCTTTATCAGGGTCGTGCGTTCAAATCTTACCGCGGCATGGGGTCACTGGGTGCAATGTCTAAAGGCTCGTCTGACCGTTACTTCCAGTCTGACAATGCGGCTGACAAACTGGTGCCGGAAGGCATTGAAGGCCGCGTGGCTTATAAAGGCCGCCTGAAAGAGATCGTTCACCAGCAGATGGGTGGTCTGCGTTCCTGTATGGGTTTGACTGGTTGCCCGACTATTGATGCGCTGCGCACTAAAGCTGAATTTGTGCGCATCAGCGGCGCGGGTATTCAGGAAAGCCACGTCCATGATGTCACTATCACCAAAGAGT
The DNA here is from genome assembly GCF_012273755.1 of Dickeya sp. CFBP 2040. Classification (NCBI taxonomy): domain Bacteria; kingdom Pseudomonadati; phylum Pseudomonadota; class Gammaproteobacteria; order Enterobacterales; family Pectobacteriaceae; genus Dickeya; species Dickeya sp. CFBP 2040. The sequence goes on along the minus strand of NZ_JAAVXH010000098.1, from coordinate 2,497 downwards.
CGCCGAACTACCGCATGGGCTAAGCGCGTTATCGGCTGATTTACTGTTACGAACCCGGTAAACTCGCCGGGTTCGATTTTTCTTTCGCTCCGTAGTGGAATACGCCTCTCATGACAGAAAACATTCATCAACATCGCATTCTTATTCTGGATTTCGGCTCGCAATACACGCAACTGGTGGCACGCCGCGTACGTGAACTGGGCGTATACTGTGAACTGTGGGCATGGGATGTCACCGAAGCGCAGATTCGCGAGTTCAACCCGAATGGCATCATTCTTTCCGGTGGTCCGGAAAGTACCACCGAATTCAATAGTCCGCGTGCGCCGGAGTATGTTTTCCAGGCCGGCGTGCCGGTGCTGGGTGTCTGTTATGGTATGCAGACCATGGCGATGCAACTGGGCGGTAAGGTAGAAGGTTCCAGCGAGCGTGAGTTCGGTTATGCGCAGGTGGAGGTCAAGGCCAGCAGCGCGTTGATCCGCGACATTCAGGATGCGCTCAGCGCCAGCGGTGCGCCGTTGCTGGATGTGTGGATGAGCCACGGCGATAAAGTCACCGCTATTCCGGCTGACTTTGTGACCGTTGCCAGCACCGATACCTGCCCGTATGCCATCATGGCTAACGAAGAAAAACGTTTCTACGGTGTGCAGTTCCACCCAGAGGTGACGCACACGCGTCAGGGCCAGCGGATGCTGGAACGCTTTGTGCGCGATATTTGTCAGTGTGAAGCACTGTGGACGCCAGCAAAAATTATTGATGACGCTGTTGAGCGCATCCGTCAGCAAGTAGGTCAGGATAAGGTGATTCTTGGCCTGTCCGGTGGGGTCGATTCGTCGGTGACGGCGTTGTTGCTGCATCGTGCGATTGGTGATCGCCTGACCTGTGTGTTTGTGGACAACGGTCTATTGCGTTTGAACGAAGCTGAACAGGTAATGGAGATGTTTGGCGACCAGTTCGGCCTGAACATTGTGCATGTCCCGGCAGAAAATCGTTTCCTGTCGGCGCTGGCCGGCATTGACGATCCGGAAGCCAAGCGTAAAACCATTGGTCGCGTTTTCGTCGAGGTATTTGATGAAGAAGCGGGCAAGCTGACTGACGTAAAATGGCTGGCGCAAGGTACCATTTACCCGGATGTGATCGAATCTGCTGCCTCCGCTACGGGCAAAGCGCACGTCATCAAGTCGCACCATAATGTTGGTGGTTTGCCGGATGACATGGCGCTGGGGCTGGTCGAGCCGCTCAAAGAGCTGTTCAAAGATGAAGTGCGCAAGATTGGTCTGGAATTGGGCTTGCCGTACAACATGCTGTACCGCCATCCGTTCCCAGGACCGGGGCTGGGTGTGCGTGTGTTGGGTGAAGTGAAGAAAGAGTATTGTGACCTGCTGCGTCGCGCCGATGCTATCTTCATCGAGGAACTGCACAAAGCGGATCTGTATGACAAAGTCAGCCAGGCGTTCACGGTGTTCCTGCCAGTGCGTTCCGTGGGCGTAATGGGTGATGGTCGTAAATACGACTGGGTTGTCTCGCTGCGCGCAGTCGAAACTATCGACTTCATGACCGCGCACTGGGCGCACTTGCCGTATGAGTTCCTTGGCCGCGTTTCCAACCGCATCATTAACGAAGTAGATGGTATTTCTCGCGTGGTGTATGACGTGTCCGGCAAGCCGCCGGCGACCATTGAATGGGAATGATCCACGGTCCTTCCGATACTATCGCTAACTATCGAAAAATCGCCATAATTTTTTGATTTTTAATTAAATTTGTTGTGGTGACTATCGGTAACTATCGCCAGCCAGCGGAACAGGCTGGCGGTAGAAGTGACGGTAAGCGAAAAAAAATTCGGTACACAGCCTAAATAACTGATATGGACACCAACCCAATGCAAGCGTGGTTCGGTGTCCATATCAGTTATTTAGTCACCGCCATCGCCGCCATCGCCACCATTTCCTCCGGCACCTCCATCTCCTCCCATACTGCCACCCTCTCCGCCGTTCCCTCCTGATCCACCGTTACTGCCATCGCTGCCATTTCCACCGTTTCCGCCAGCTCCGCCATCTCCCCCCATACTTCCGTTCCCTCCGTTACCACCATTGCCTCCTGCCTGACCATTTTGGCCATCACCTCCGTTTCCGCCATTCCCTCCACTACCTCCAGGCCCGCCATTCCCGCCATTCCCTCCATTGGCACCTGCACCACCATTTCCCCCAGGCCCTCCGTTTCCTCCGATGCCGCCGTCACCACCCCTGCCTCCGTTTTCGCCAGGGCCTCCATTTGCACCTGGGCTTCCATTTTGGCCCAAGCCACCGTTACTACCTGCTGCAGCATCAATTAATATAATATGCCCTGAACTGAAAATGTCCGTGCGGTAATCAGCCTTTGCCTGTGGAAGAAGAATTAATGGGCTTAAAAAAAATATCATTCTCATTGGAAAATCCTTTTCAAAATGATTTCGCCGCCTTTGCCACCGGCTCCTCCCGCACCGCCTTTGCCCCCGTTTCCC
>NZ_JAAVXH010000097.1:0-55189 GCF_012273755.1 Dickeya sp. CFBP 2040 | reverse complement strand
TATTACACCACATTTCCCTACCTATTGCTGAGTTATGGAAACCTCAATTAAAACAAAACGAGGGTTTTGATTTTCATACAACATGTACTGGAAATCTTATAAACTTCGGAGAAGCCAAATTCTCAGCCTCCATTAACCCACACGGAAATGCGATCCGTCAGGCACATGACTTTATCACACAAGATAAACATTTCCGAGATCGCGTTCATTTAGTAAATCTTTGTCATAAAGACGCGATCAAAAATCTCGATGAAGAAAATTATGGTATCATCGCAGCTTTCTCTATCAACTCAGATAATCCTGAAATAATAATGGATAATGCGATTAAAACCGTTATGGAAATAGAATTATTAAATCGCGTTAGTTTTATATATTTGGTGGGTGTAAAATGTTAAGCATTCAAGAAATTATCAATGACGAAGATCCAAATAAATCCATTGGACAGATATTAGATGATTTGCATAGCAAAGGACCAGTTGATAACAAGTTGGTCGAGAAGTTAACATATTATAAAGAATTTCATGCTGGGGAATTTGCAAAGCATGAGGAAAACATAATATCTACCTTGGGATTGTTCTATAAAAATAAATCCCCTTCAAATCTCTACTCATTCATTTTAGGGACAATAGGAAACCAGTACAAAAATCAGTACGGTGAATATCTTACTCCTGTACAGGCAAGTATTCGTGATGCTGTTGAAGAAAAACAATTCATTTCTATATCAGCGCCTACAAGTGCGGGGAAATCATTTTCAATAAAGGAATACATCAGCACACAGGATGGCGATGCTGTTATTGTCGTACCATCGAGGGCATTAATAGCAGAGTACGTTGAAAACTTAAAAGGATACTTTGAATATGACAAAGATGTGATGATTAGTACTTTTGTAGATTATGTCTATACTAACAGGAATTTAAGAAGAATATTTGTTCTCACGCCAGAACGGACAAAAGATCTAACAACCTTTAGTAAAAAGCTAAATATTAATTTATTCTTTTTTGATGAAGCTCAAGTTTCTGAAGAACAAGATCGAGGTGTTATATTCGATGTCACCGTTAGGCGCGTACAGAAACTTTTTCCAACAGCAAAACTAATCTTTGCGCATCCTTTCGTAGATAATCCCGAAGCTCAGTTCAAAAAACACAATATCGACACCCCCGAAAAATACTCTCGGAGTTATGCTCATAACACTGTAGGAAAAATTTTCATTTATGCGCATAAGAATGGCAATGACTATTATTTTTCACCATATATGAATAAGGGACATTGGTTAAAGAAAGCCGCACCTTTTTCGGGTAGCTTTGAACAATTTGCATTTTCAGGTAATAAATCAGTCCTTATTTATGTATCAAAAAAATCTGTCTATGATGGGAAATTCATCAACAAATTCAAGAAACACACCGCTAAATTCAAAAAAATAGTAGATAGAGAAGCGCTGAAAATAATTAACAGCGTCGGAGATATATTAGGCGCTAATAACCAAGGCCATAGATCTGTATTAGTAGAACTATTGAATATCGGTGTAGTAATTCACCATGGTTCTGTACCTTTAGAAGTTAGATACTTAGTTGAGAAATTTATTAAAGCCGGATTTGCTAGGATTTGTTTTGCTACCAGCACGTTAGCCCAAGGTATCAACATGCCATTTGATATAGTCTGGCTTGCAAATATGAAGATGTATGGCGGGTCTGAACAGAAAAGATGTCTGGCATTTAAAAACTTAATAGGTCGCAGTGGACGTTTATCAAAAAATAAAGAATTTGATTATGGATATGTATATACACATAATGCAGAGTTGTTATCACGCCGAGTCAAAACACCATTCAAATTAGAAGAGAAGTCAGTATTAGAGAATCCAGTTGACTCAGACAATGATAATCATGAACTCATAAAATCCATCGTTAATGAAACTTTCAATGAGGATATAAACCTTCCCGAATCCAAGATTGAAAGGTTACAGAATGATAACATATATAAAAATATTACATTTATTTTAGATGCCGTTTTCAACGAACAGTTTGGTAGTAAACTAATTGGCCCTGAGAATAGAGAGAGAAGGGATGAAGTCAAGTCTTGTTTCTTATCGTTGTATGAAGCATCTTTAGGCCGAGAGTTATATGACGGTGAAAGAAATGTATTCAAATCAGCAATTGACATTATGTTTCTTGTAATGGCCGGTCGAAGTTTTAAAGAAATTGTTGGAATAAGATACAGCTACATATCAGATAGAGATGGTAATAACAATGGTATTTCAAGGTTTTCCCAACCAGCTAATAAATTACCTGATAGCAATCTGACTAGGTCCTACTCTCTATTTCACTCTGTAAACTCAAGGGATGTAAGCTATGATACCGTTGTGTTTGATACTTACGACTACCTTGATACTGTAATCTCATTCTCTCTTACTGATGTTTTCGTAGGGGCATTCAAATTATATTTAAATGATACCGACGATCAAAGAGCTGCTGTTTTCATTGATTTCCTAAGATACGGTACAATCAATAAGGCTCACATAATGTTGATGCGATATGGAATTCAGCCTGAAGATGTTCCTTTAGTTGCTCCATACTTAAAATTCATCTCCGAAGAAAGGATCGAAATTGATCCGGCATTAGAATTTAGTGATAACGAGCTTTGGAAAAAAATCAGCTGGTATCTTCCATAACAGTTCTGGAGAGTATGATAATTTATTTCATACTCTTCAAGCTGCAACATAAATTGTATTAGCTCAGACTTGATCTGACAGTTACCGGTTATTTATACAGGTGTCTGTCAGATTACATCTGGCTTAAATTTTTCTCAGCCCAGATGCGTTTTCCATCAAGTAATGTTTCCATCGGCGTCCGCCCACAGCACATTTTTCCCTGATGAGTTCGTTCATTATTGTAATAATGCAACCATTCATCAAGATCTGATTGCAGAGTATCAATGTCTCCGTACAGTTTTTTACGGAATGTCACCTGATAAAACTCCTGCAATATCGTCTTATGGAACCGTTCGCAGATACCGTTGGTTTGTGGCGACATCGCTTTGGTCTTCGTGTGGTCTATATCATTAATCGCCAGATAAAGCTGGTAATCATGATGTTCAATCCGTCCACAATATTCCGTTCCGCGATCGGTTAATATCCTCAGCATCGGCAAGCCTTGTGACTCATAAAAGGGTAACACGCGATCATTCAGTAAATCTGCCGCTGTGATCGGCGTTTTACTGACGTACAGTTTGCAATGCGCCACTTTCGAGTAGGTATTGTAAGCATCCCACTTAACCAAACCATTCGCTTTTAGAGAATATCCAGAGAACGGTTCAGATATCCTGTAAGGCCAATATCCGCTCCTCGCTCATTGCCGACTGTCAAACTTAATCATTCTCTAACACAAAACACCTTCATATCAAGTCTGAGCTAACGCAGATAAGTAATAATGGCGACGATTTTTGCTCATCGTTTTAACGCTTATAACAAATGTTATCTTTATTAAGATAATAAGCAGACACACAGAGAAACACTATTCTCTGTGCGTCTGCTTACATATTATCAGCGCTGACGATGCTCAAGAATAGTCTGGCATTCTGTACAGGTTGTCACGCCCGGCAGCGTTTGCCGCCGCTGCTCGGGAATAGGCTCACCGCACAAACGACAGTAATGTAATGAGGGTGTGGTTGCTGGTTTAAAACGATTCTGTTCAATCATCTCTTCCAGACGTTGTTCATTAAATTCCTGATCGCGATCGATCTCATCTGGCATGTGATGTCCTCCTGTTCGGTGCTTCTTTTTCGCAAAGGGTGATACGGTTCCAGACAACGGTGAGCGAAGGCCCTTCCTTCCGAGAGGACAACGCTTCGGTGATCTGCATCATCACTTCCAGTGCGTCAGGCGTTTCAAAGTTTTCAGGTCGGCTTTTCTGCCATAACCGCCAGATTTCGGCATCAATGACTTCATCGGGGATAGGCGTTCGGCCATAAGGGATAGTGACACCCAACAACCGGCGGCGAGTGCAGACCTCGTTTGATGTGAGGCCAAAGAAGTGGTGCAGGAGAGCGATTGATCCTCCTAACCGGATGGCACGGTTAATCTGTTGTTGGCGCAGCACTTCCTTGCGGGATAACGTCAGAATCTGCTGTAGGACGTCATGGCGGACAGTTACCGCCATAAATTGCGCCGATGCCCGGCTGACGATAAACAGTTCGTCGAGGGAGAGCTGATTGAGGGCATTTAATTCGTCAAATGTGAACCCTAACGTCTCACAATAACGAAAATTACCGTCCTTGAGCGCAGCAAGGGCGTTTGTTAACACCGCATAATTCAGCGAGGGGATCATAAGACGATATCCTCCATCAGCGCATTAAGCGGTTAGCTAATTTGAGATTAATCCACTCGTCAATTTCAGATTCGAGCCAGGCTACGCTGGCGGGACCAATCTTTATTGAAGCCGGAAAGGCTCCGTCTTTCATATACAAATAGATTTGCGAGCGCTTCAGGCCGGTTTTTTCTTCCACTTGTCTCAGACGTAATAATTGATGAGATGTCATAGGTTACTCCAGTGCAGAATGGCATATGCCCGGAGACGACAAAAAAACACAGCGAGGGATGGAGTGGAAGTTGATGAGCCCGTATTACGGATATCACCATCCTTAATACGGACTTTTAGACTGTATCGCGTAATTATTTTTTGTATAACCCAGAGTTTATTTAACCAGAATAGGCTGCTCGAAATAATCGACATTATGTTGCTTATTCCGCATTCTTTTTTTTCTGTCAATCAGAACTCCATTATCAAAATATCGACTGGGCCAGATATCTTCAGGTGGGACACCTATAGCAGTGGCAATTAGCCATTCACCTTTTGGCCAGGGGCGAAACAATGCATTCGCTAAGGTGGTCGAACTCAAACCCGCTTTGCGTGATACTGCCGACATAGAGGTACCTTTTTTCCTGAGTTCAGCAATAATATCGGCATTGTGCCAGTCTTTTTTGATATCCATAGATTACCTCATGTTAAATTAATTAACAGGCTAATTAAGTAATATAAAGTAATAACTCGATTTCATAATTGAAGTTATTCAGAAAAAGATAATAACCAGTTTGGTTATTTATAAAAAGAGTCGTTAAGACTCTATGTAACAAGAATTACTTTGATATAAAGTGTGAATGGTTTAAGTTTTCAATAAAGGATGAAGCATGAATAATCTGGGTGGAATAATTACTGCGCTGAATAATCTACGGGAACCTTGGGGGATTAAAGATCTCGACTCAAAACATATCTACATGAATTCTGCTGCCTATGCCTATACCAACACGCCGAAAAATTTTAACGTTGAAGGCAGACTGGATGCTGAATTCCCGGTTGGATGGGCTGATTTTGCCGATGAAATGGTGGAGCATGATCGGCGTACCGAGCAGGCCGATGGAGAGCGTGTCATCGTTATCGAAACCTACAACTGGTTTGACAGCCGCGAGCTGGTTCCTTACCTGTGCGAAAAAATCCCGCTTTTTTCCGAAGAAAAGGAGATTATCGGTACGCTCTGGACATCCCGCCCGATACGGACGTTATCCCCGGTCTACCTCTCGGCTAAACAGCTCGCTCCGGTTGAATGGACAACCAGCTATGAAGGGCCGTTCAGTACAACTGAAATGGAAACCCTTTTTTTATTGTTGTGCCAGTTCTCCAAGGAAGAGATTGCCGCCAGACAAAACCTGGCAAAGCGAACGATTGATAATCGAATTCAGCGGATGTATCAAAAAGTGGGGGTGCATAATCTCAGGCAATTCGAAGAATACTGCTATCAAAATAACCTGCATGGGTATATCCCTCCCAGCTTACTTGTTAAAGGCACCCTTTTCTTATAATCAGCACGATTAAAACAGGAATGGCATGAACAGTATTAATGATTATCCGGTCAGTCGTGTGCCAGTGACGGCAAGACTTCCTTTTCTGAATGTTGCTTTGGTTTATCTTGGCATGCTGACCGCACTGGACCAGTTTATGTTGGGGGCAGTGTTAGGGCATTCAATGACACTCGGCGACGCTTTTCTGGCAATTGTTGTCGGCAGTGCGATTTTTGGTGTCGTCACACTGGGGCTGGGTTATGCGGGGATGAAGGAAGGGCTGTCCGGTAGTTTGCTGGCACGATGGTGTGGTTTTGGTCGTGTAGGATCGGTACTGATTGGCGTGACCGTTGCGGTTAGTCTTATCGGATGGTTTGGCGTCCAGAACGCGGTATTTGCCAACTCCCTGAATTTTGCGTTGGGCGACAAGCTTGGGTTTGGCTGGTCTGCTGCATTATCGGGTGGAGCACTGACGCTACTGGTGACATTTGGCTTCAGTGCGTTGCGATATACCGCCCGTATTGCTGTCCCGCTGTTTATTCTGGTTGTGGCCTATATTTCGGTTATGACCCTGACAGGACACAGTTTTAGCCAGTTACTACAAGGGGCAGGGGCGGGTGCTGCAGTCTCAGTCAGTGCCGGTGCGACAATGGTTGTAGGTGGTTGTATTGTTGCTACGCTGATTACGCCGGATCTGACGAGGTACGTTCGCAGCGGACGCCATGTTTTCTGGATAACCATGCTGACCATTATTGTCGGTGAGTTCATCGTTAACGGTCTGGCTATACTGATAGCGCGTGCGCTGAATACTGCCGATATTGTGACAATCATGTCGCAGACGGCAGGTGGAATAGGGCTGGTCACTGTTGTTTTTTCCACGTTGCGCATCAACGATATCAACTTGTATTCGTCTGCGCTGGGAGTTGCCAACGCGATAGAAGGTCTGTGTGGTAAAAAGTTGGGTTATAAATCCATCACCCTGACTATTGGGGCTATCGGCACTACTTTATCTGTGATTGGTATATTGGATAGATTTGTTGATTTTCTGACACTGCTTGGCGTGTTTTTCCCGCCAGTGATAGGGGTCATGCTGGTTGATTATTATGTTTTGAGGAGTAGCCGAGCGTTGCTGGATGCCAGCCGTCATCGCGGTGAGCTTCCTGATAGCGCTTCGCATATTGGCTGGTCGGCAATTATTGCCAGTCTGGCAGGCGCAGGTATCGGGTTTTATACAACTTGGGGAATTCCGGCACTGAATTCACTACTGGTAGCCAGCCTGTTCTACTGGCTGATGAAAGTCAGTACCCGCTATACTCTGAGAACCGCCGTGACTGAAACACATTGATGAACAGGCCCCATCTTTTCCGGGGATTATTATGGCTCACGCTGATTTGCGATGAGCCTATTTTTAAATCGGCTGTCAAACTAAAGGGCAGAGCCTAATCCTAATGAATCTTCTTGCTTCGAAATAACTCAAGCACGTCTTGCGCAAACGTGTCATCCACTATATAGAAGTAGCATTCCGGCACGTCCAATACACGGGCAAACTCGCATACCAGCTCAAACGTGGGCTTGTGCGTACCGTTTTCATAATGAGACAAGCGTGAGTAGGCTGTAGCTTCTTCAAGCCCGGCCAGTACACCCAGTTTTTCCTGAGTGAGCTTAGCGCGAATGCGTGCTTCTTTGAGTCTTTTGGGGATCATGCTTTGCTCCCAATGAGGATTTCACGGGGATCTTTAGCATTGCTCAATAAGTTTTATCTTTAGAGTTCATAAAGATGGTAGTTTGAATTTACAGGGTTATCTAATTTTTCAACTAATTAGATGTTTTTTTTTGCCATTGAACCAACTCACCGGCATACAGTTTCAGCATTGCTTCGGCAAAGCTGTCGTCCAGCGTGTAGAAGTATCCTTCTGGTACGTCCAGGATTTTGGCAAGAGTGCATATCAGCTCGAATTTTGGTCTATGCCTGCCATTCTCATAGTGCGACATTCTTGAGTAGCCCGTCTCCTCAGAAATTCCGGCTGCTATCGCCAGTTCCTCCTGAGAAATTTCTGCACGTTCTCGTGCGGCCCTTAGACGCTTCGGCACCATAACTTTTCCTGTTATTGGTTATATTGACATCATCTTTAGCATTCCTTAAGATGCATCTTTAGATTTACTAAAGATGATATGTATTTACGTATCCTTATCGGACTTCAAGTCTTTGAATGAGATAAATAAAATGGTCAATATCGACTGGCATTCTTCTGACATCATTGCCAGGCTTCATAAACGGGGGACCACGCTGGCCACTGTGTCGCGGGCAGCCGGGTTGAATTCCTCCACGCTGGGGAGTGCGCTTAGCCGGCCATGGCCCAAAGGGGAGCAGTTGATTGCTGAGGCGCTGGGCGTGACGGCCTATGAGATTTGGCCGAGCCGCTATTTTGATGAGCAGGGGCAGCTAATCCCACGTGCTCCCCGTTCTCGGTTCCGGCATACTCAGGAAAAATACCCTCCTGCCGACAGGTAGCCACGCCTGTGCTGAACCGGGTTAAGAAGGGCAGCAACAGGAGTGTCGGATACCGGGCATGGTAGCCATCCGCACAGTAGGTTCATCAACCGCTAAAGTGGATGGTTTGCCATTGGCGTGGCAGGGCGACACGGTGGATTGTGGGGGCGTGCTGCTGTCGAAGTACCATACCACCCTGTTTCAAACCTGGACTCCGGTCTGGGTTTTTCTGTTTTTGTCTACCCTGCGTGGGATGGGGACGGATGATTTCCTGGACTCTCAGGAGGATTGTCCGCACCCCCAAAGCGTTTATTGGACGAAGGGCTACTACCCCAGTATGGCAGTACTGAAGGTAGCCGTAATCAGCCCAGAGTAGCGGATAGCCTATGGTGAGACTGGTTCTATCGTTACGAACCGTTTGGGCGGTGCAGGCCAATGCTGTGACCAGAACTGTGAAGATATCCATTACCTGTCAATGTTGTGTGATTTTCCACCACGTAGGCAATCAGGGATACAGCCTAAATTGAATGAGGAATGCCATGTTAATTGGATGTCGAAATGGATGTTGGGGAGCCTCGCTCCAGTGCTGTTTTTAGCGTATCGCCGCTCAGATGGTCGGTTATACCATCGGTTGATGCCCATTGCTCAAAAATGGACAGCAGTTTATAGGGCTGCCTGATTAAAGGGCTAATAGCTTCATTATGTTTACAGGCGAGCCAGAATAATCGAGATAACGGCGTGGATATCCGCGTGGAAGATAGAGAGGGGGCTTTGTTTTTGGTCAGCATGTTGATTAACTTTTCCAGTTCAGTATGCCTGATGACAAAGCAGGCGTCTTGCGGTAGGTCATGAATTGGAAAATAATCCTTTCGGCGGTCTGGATTCATGTTTTGTTGTAAAGTTATTTCATGAATGTCAGGGGACATATCTTTGGGAAGTCGCATGATTTGCTTATTTATTCTTTCCTGCCATGTGAGCTTTTCGAATACCTGAAATATCTCTCCTGAAAGAGTCACGGATATACCATAATTGATCTCATTTGTACCGGTGTTTGGCAATGGAATGTGCAGAGAGTGGGCAAGCAAGCACTGTACCATAACGTATTCGTATCCCGCTAATGGTGTATCAATAATTGGTTGTGTGGGGGTAATGTATCTCCCCTCGGTACTGAGAATAAGCTCTCGTTTGCTAAGGAAACTGTTTCGATCAAGTAAACAGAGTTGGTTGATGAATACGTGCCCGACTGGCCGTAATTTTAATTTATTATCCAGCGTTCGTATTTTTCTTAAAACAATCGGTGACTGGAAGTAGATGGAAAGGTTGATGTCTCCATATAAAGCATGGCGATAAATATCACTGTCTGTCAATTTTATTTTTTTTATTTTCTTAGTTATTCTGACGGCCTCCTGTATAGTCATCCATTCAGGCATAGTGCTTTTAGTGTTTAAAAGGAAGGTTTTTTTTGGCATGATCTAATCTCCTTATGCATGACAACCTTTCCTGTGTGTAGAGAATGATTTTTTTGGTTAATAAATCCTGTCGGAATTAAAGTTATCAGCAGGCAAATGCGAAACCCGCTTTGAAATATTTTATGATAAAAATAACATGTGAGTATTTAATTCTATATTTTTGAAGCTGAAGATGTTTATTTTTCTTGTTATTTTGATGTTTTCTATTATCCGGGGTTATATGTGAATTTGTAGAGAGGAAAAGGTTTGATAAGAATGGTCAGGTTTATGTTATTTGTATTTTTAAGGTTAATGGCGAGTTACGTTGCGATAAATGAAAAATATGTGTGGGAATGCCTGATTTATTAAATTTAAATCCATTTAAAATAAAATTATCAATTATTAAATATTGATATTTTATTCATTTTTATTTTTTTAAATAAAATAGATAACAAATCTATGAGAAGTGAAGTGGTCTTTATTACAGGTGGGCTACCGCCTGCCATAGCAGCACTGTAGCGCCAGAGATACTTGCTTTTTAATTTTTAACTGATGCCATCAATAGCTTCATGCTGCGTATGTACAGCTCAGAACTGCTTTGTAAGATTGAATTTATGGGAATTACTTTAATTGATATAGTTTGTCATGGGGGTGTATTTAATTTTGTTATTATTGGTCATCGCGTGTTAATCCTGATTTTTTGAGTGTACGGAATGGTTAATGGCTGTTTTTTAATATTAAATGATGTATGGATGATGCATTTTTCTAATAAGGTGTCGCTCATGATTTTAATTTATTGTGAGTGTTTTTTTGATTTGTCTTAATGTTGAATTTATTTCTTATAAAAATTAAATCGTGGATGTGAGGTAATGACTTAATTTAAGGGAATTGACATGTCAGGCTGGCCGGTTATGAATGTAGGGTGTTTGCGACTATCCAGGCGGAAATACCGAACCGAGCTAAGCTGCCATAAGGATACCCCAAACAGCAAAGGATGCCCCGTCGTGAATGACGGGGGCTTTCGTTTGCCATAATTTGCTGCGTCAGGTTGCATGGAGGTGACCACTGGCGATGATGGCGTTGTGGTCATGAAGGAGGCGTCACCGATATGCCGTCCGGCCTGATGACCGGATTGATGCCATAAGCTGTTTGCACCGAGGGGCGGTCAGCAGGGCAAGTAGCCTGTCGTGGGGATGATGACCTTGACCGCATCAGGAGAGGCACAGGTAAAGCCGCTTGTGCGAGCAAAGCCGGGTCAGCCATTGCGCCTTTTGGATCGGTCAGCCCATGCGTCCTTGCGTACGTTGTGAATCCTTGCAGGAGCCGGGCTTCATGGCCGCAACCGGAAGAGGCAAACAATTTCCCCGGTGCAAGCGCCTTCCTCGCGCAGCAAATTCTTTGCCTCTTCCGGTCCTTCACGGTGTTGCGGTCGCAAGCGATGCGGCCAGCCCGGCTCCTGCCGGTTGTATCACAACAAGGACGCGACGGGCGCGACCTTGAAAATCCGAAAGGAGCAATATCATGGCTAACATCGGCACCTTCACTGCACAAAACAACGGCTTCACTGGCACCGTCCGCACCCTGACCCTGAACGTCAAGGTCAAGTTTGTCCCCAGAGACAAAGGCGGTGAGCTTGCCCCTGACTTCCTCATTCAGACCATCGGTGGTTATGACATCGGCGCGGCATGGCAGAAAATCAGCAAGGCCGAACGGCCTTACCTGTCGGTGATGCTCGACGATCCTTCCTTCCCGGCAACCCTCTATGCTCGCCTGATAGAAGAAGAGGATGGCAAGCACCAGTTGATCTGGTCGCGCAGCAAACCATTGGCCTGACGGTCAGACACCAGACCCCGCCAGTCATGGCGGGGCATACGCTGTTTACTCCGGCAATGAGCCTGTGGCTCAATGCGTTTTTACTGCATTCCATCTAAAGATGGTGACAAGACATTCACTACGTGGATAACGCGTAAGCCACGCAAATAACGCCAGACCCGAGGCATCGAACCCAAAGGTTAACCGTGGTCAATACGATTTGTCCCCTGTGGAATGCACAGGGGACAATAGCGAAGACCTTTTGCTAACCAGTGATGCGGTTTGCTTCGCGCTCCCTGCATTCTTGCGCATAAACATAGGGTGCAACGTATCTTTCCCGGTTCATATCCAGATAATCAGACCACCATTGCATCATCGCTTTTCGGGCATCCAGATATTCCGCTTTATGGATGTACGCCGCTCGCACGCTGTTGCGTTCCTGATGGCTCATCTGGCGCTCAACTGCATCTTGTGACCACATGCCGGATTCCATCAGGGCGCTGCAAGCCATTGCCCGAAATCCGTGGCCGCAGATGTCATTTTTGGTGTCATAACCCATCAGACGCAACGCTTTATTGACCGTGTTTTCGCACATCGGCTTATATGGATTGTGATCACCGGGGAATACCAGCACCTGATGCCCGGATATGTTCCGTATCTGTTTCAAAATAGAGATGGACTGACGGGAGAGGGGAACGATATGCGGGGTACGCATTTTCGCGCCACGCCCGGAATAACGCACGCCGGGGATAGCTTCACGGGTGGTGGGAATAGTCCAGATGTGGTTTCTGAAATCAATTTCCGACCAGCGGGCAAAACGCAGTTCGCTGGAGCGGATAAACAGATGCAGGGTGAGCGATACGGCCAGCCGGGTTAATTCCCGTCCTTGCTGGTAGTCCTCAATCTGAGTCAACAGTTCCGGTAGTTGCTCCAGCGGCAGGGCAGGGTAGTGGCGTTTAACAGATGGGGCGATAATACCGTCCAGACTGGCCGCCGGATTATTTTCAATCAGTTCCTGATGCACGGCATGGCGCATGATGTTGCACAGGTGCTGCCGGGTACGGGACGCCACTTCCAGCAGCCCTTTTTTCTCGATGCCTTTCAGCAGGCTGATGAAATGACGGGGGTTCAGCTCCGTAACAGGCAGGTGCCCGATGACCGGAAAGATATGGTTGTTCATGCTGGCAAGCAGACGGGCGGCATGGTTCTCCGACCATGTCCGGTTGCTCTTGTGCCAGTCCAGCGTTACGTCCCTGAATGATTTTTCTGGTGAGCGGGGTGCTTTTTTTGCCGCTCGCTGGTGTGCGGGGTTGATATTCTGCGCCAGCAGTTTACGGATGCCGTCACGCTGTTGACGCGCCTCAGCCAGCGACACATCGGGGTCGGCACCTAAGCCAAGACGGGATTCTTTTCCGTTGATGCGATATTTGAGATACCAGAGACGCGAACCACCGGGATTAACCAGCAGGTACAAACCGTGTGAATCAGATACTTTGAAAGGTTTTTCTAAGGATTTTACGTTGCGGATTTTTGAATCATTAAGAGACATGTGGGGGTCACTCCGTCATCGAACCAACCTGACCCCAAATCTGACCACCAAATTCTCCCGATGCAGAGGGAAAACTGAAAATGCATCGGGAAGATATTTCACGCTAACTTATTGAATCCGAATCATATAAGGATTCGCAAAGCCGCATGAAAACAAGAACTTGGCTCCTCTGACTGGACTCGAACCAGTGACATACGGATTAACAGTCCGCCGTTCTACCGACTGAACTACAGAGGAATCGCTAGTGGTGTGGATGATAGCGATAGCCTGATTACTTGTCAAAGCATGATGACGCAAGGTGTAACTGTTTGATGAACTTATAATCAAATTGTTGAAATTACTGCGGTAGTTGGTGTTTTTTGCGCCAGATGATGAGTGATTGACTAATGCGTGCACTTTCAGATAGCAATTTCTGCACCATTTTGGTGCAAACTGAGGCTGCGCTGACATACTATCGATTATGATGAGAGGATTAGCATTGTTACTGTTGCTGCTATCGCCATTGCTTTTACTTATTTTTAAGCATGTTAAGACGGCGCCGCATTTTTTTCGATAATAATAAAATAATCTGGCGCGCTTCTTGCAGCTACATTAGCTGTAACTATTCGGGAGGTACACATGAATCTGAGACGGCTCAAATACTTTGTGAAAATCGTTGATATTGGTAGCCTGACCCAAGCTGCTGAAATGTTGCATATTGCGCAACCAGCGCTGAGCCAGCAAGTTGCTACGCTCGAAAGCGAAATGGAGAAGCAACTGCTGGTCCGTAGTCGTCGTGGCGTGACGCCGACAGAAGCGGGCAAGATTCTGTATTCGCACGCACAAACTATTTTGAATCAGTGCGAACAGGCTAAAAACGCAGTGAATGGTGTACGACAAACAGTAAGTGTTTAATCGGATACGGTCAGCTATGTCATCAGGTGTAGCTGACCGTATTGGATCTGGCACTGTTTTAAATTGGCGCTGGTACTGAGTGCTACGCTTGAGAATCAGCGTTGGCTCTACCATGGCGAATGAAGAAGTAGGTGATCGCCAGAACCACAAACCACATAGGTGTGACTATCAATGCCTGCAACGTATCTGGTTGCAATGTCAGTAATATCAGCACGAAAGCAAAGAAAGCCAGACAGGCCCAGCTCATCACCATTCCCCATGGCATTTTATATGAAGATGCGTGGTGCAACTGTGGCCGATGCTTGCGGTACACCAGGTAAGAGCACAGGATAATACTCCACACGAACATGAAAAGAATGGCAGATACGGTGGTGACCAGCGTAAAAACTGTCATGACATTCGGAATCAAGTAGATCAGCACAACACCTGAGAGCAGGCACAGGCACGAAAAAAGGAGCCCTGCTGAGGGCACCGCACGTTTTGATAGCTGGCCAAAACGCGCTGGTGCATCACCTTGTCTGGCTAGCCCAAATAACATACGGCTAGTCGAGAACACGCCGCTATTAGCTGAAGATGCTGCTGATGTGAGTACTACGAAGTTAATGACGCTGGCTGCGGCCGGAAAACCTACTAATACAAACATCTCAACAAACGGGCTGCGGTCTGCTGCAATATGGCTCCATGGAGTAACCGACATAATCATCATCAACGCAAATACATAAAACATAATGATACGTATCGGTATAGCGTTGATTGCTCGTGGCAAAACCACTGTCGGATTTTTAGTTTCCGCAGCTGTAGTACCGACCAGTTCAATGCCGACAAATGCAAACACAGCGATTTGAAAACCAGCGAAAAAACCGCTGAGTCCTTTCGGAAAAAGTCCACCGTCCTGCCACAGGTTGGTCACGGATGCCACGGCACCGGATGGTGAGGTAAAGTTCATGATGACCAGCCCAACGCCAATGATGATCAGCGTGACGATAGCAACAATTTTGATCATGGCGAACCAAAATTCCATTTCGCCAAACAGCTTGACGGTAGCCAGATTTAAGGTCAAAAGTAGCAGAACGCATAGCAGAGAACTGAGCCATTGCGACAGCTCAGGGAACCAGAACTGTGCGTAAGCACTGATGGCGACAACATCGGCAATACCTGTTACAACCCAGCAAAACCAGTAAGTCCAACCGGTAAAAAAGCCTGCCCATGGTCCTAGCAGGTCGGCGGCGAAGTCACTGAACGATTTGTAATTGAGATCGGAAAGTAACAATTCCCCCATGGCGCGCATGACAAAAAACAGCATGAACCCGATTATCATGTAAACAAAGATAATTGATGGGCCAGCAAGGCTGATGGTTTTTCCCGACCCCATAAACAAGCCTGTACCAATTGCGCCACCGATGGCGATCAACTGAATATGGCGATTGGTCAGATTGCGCCGTAGGTCGCTGTGCCCTGTTGTGCCTGGGATATGATGCGTTTGTTCTGTCATGTAATATTATTTCCGGATTGTGTCTGTCATAGTGGGGTTTGACAGGTTTGCTGTTCCTGCCACCCGTGAGATATAAAAAAGTCACAGTGTTTAATAGTAACACGGTATTCATCTGATGATGTGTTGCAGCGCCTCTCCAGTCTGTCAGGAGCAAACGTTTCCGTCAGAAGAAATATTAACCATAGGTATCTTGTTGAGGCCAGAAGGGAAAATCGTGATAGGTTACAAGATGTTTGAGGAATACTCTGACTTCTGAAAAAAGAAGATGAACTGTTTGACAGATGACGTTAAGAAGAGAATAATCCGTCCCCGTTGGGTCGTTAGCTCAGTTGGTAGAGCAGTTGACTCTTAATCAATTGGTCATAGGTTCGAGCCCTATACGACCCACCAACACTTCTTTTAATTGCCTAAAGCAAGTTTCATCAAACAATTCCTGCCATTTGATTTCAAAACTGATTTAATTGTTATTTTTGGGAAATTAATTGATTAAAAATAAAACTTATTAGACTTCTCGTTTTATTGTTTATTCGATAACAATCTATATTAGATTAAATGTATCTATTGTACTTCAAGGCGTAGGCGTGTCGTCTAAAACTCGAATTGTTTAGGATATATAACTTCCCCGAACCGGAGTTCACTATTATTTATGTCTGTTTATTTTTTGAAGGAAAAGATTTTATACCCATCGGACCTTTATCACTATGCTGTTGGCCGATGGGCTTTGATTAGCGGCGGTAAACGGTTTTGATTTGATTAATGGTGGTACTAAATATTTCTGCCTGAGCAGGGTCTTCCAGTTGTGCTGCGTATTTTTCCATGCTAATGATAACTTTGCCTGCATCAGCCTGGCCGATAGATTTTAGTATCAACGTCATCAATACCTTCATGCAACTGGCTTCATGAGCCAGTGTTTCTGGTGTGGAGGCTGTTGGAAAGTCATTATTGTTCATAGTATCTCCTTTAACAAACGCAAGCCGATGCAATGGGCCCTGGGATTGGTTCTGCACCATGATACAGTTGGTGACATAACAAAAATTGGTCTTATTATACCATGAACTACAATGCGTCTGGTGAAGAAAATAGCCCCATCAGGCCATAAAATCGCCTTGTTTTTATCTGTTTATGCCACATTTTGCCCATATTTGATCAATATGCGTTTGGCATTGTAAATGCGTTTGAGTAGACACCTTGCAATTTTTATATGGATATTTTGGAAGAGGTGTATTATTTGTAGTAAATAGCCAGTGCAGCAAAGCGACAAGACAGTTACAATAGATGAGAGCTGTTGCTGGCCTGATTGGATGTAGGTGCAAGCTTTTATAGTTCATTGATTAAATTTAAATTTTCTATTTTTAGACGTTCAACACGTCTGTTTCTCTAAAAAACCAGGTTTGAAACATGAATACTGTGATGGGAGTAAGTTCTTTAGATGATGCGCGGTAGGTATCATTTATAGGCTTTTATGATAATACCATACAGTAGAATAAAAATACACTTCCAATTGAAAAGTGTGTTCATTTTTTCGAAACCACGTAGTATCACCTGCAACGGAATTGTCTGCAAGTGTTACTCTTTTTGGAGAATTGTTCTTTGATTAGCGTTTTTCTTGTTGATGACCATGAACTGGTGCGAGCAGGGATACGGCGCATTCTTGACGATATTAAAGGCCTCAAGGTTGTTGGTGAGGCTCAGTGCGGTGAAGATGCGGTCAAATGGTGCCGTAATAACAGTGTGGACGTTGTGTTGATGGATATGAACATGCCAGGAATCGGCGGCCTGGAAGCAACACGCAAAATTGTACGATTTTCCCCTGAAATTAAAGTTATAGTGCTAACTATTTACACAGAGAACCCATTACCTGCTAAAGTAATGCAGGCAGGCGCGGCAGGTTACCTTAGCAAGGGAGCCACGCCGGAAGAGGTAATCTGTGCCATTCGCTCTGTACATGCCGGTAAGCGATATATTGCGTCGGATATCGCCCAGCAAATGGCATTGAGTCAGTTGGAGCCACAGACAGAAACACCGTTGGAGTGTCTTTCTGAGCGTGAATTGCAGATTATGATCATGATCACCAAAGGGCAGAAAGTGACAGAGATCTCTGATCAACTCAACCTTAGCCCAAAAACGGTCAATAGTTATCGTTACCGAATGTTTAATAAACTAAACATCAATGGTGATGTTGAACTAACGCATCTGGCGATTCGACATGGACTCTTTAATGCGGAGACATTGATTAGTAGTGACTGAACGTTTTGATGCCCAGGCTTTTCTGAAGACTGTAACCAGTCAGCCTGGGGTTTATCGTATGTATGATGCTAGCGACACGGTTATCTACGTCGGTAAAGCCAAAGATCTGAAGAAACGCCTTTCAAGTTATTTTCGTGCTCATGTTGCTAGCCGTAAAACAGAGGCTTTGGTGAAAAGTATCCGGCAGATCGATGTGACGATCACGCATACTGAAACCGAGGCTCTATTACTTGAGCACAACTATATCAAACGCTATCAGCCACGCTACAACGTGTTGTTACGTGATGATAAGTCATACCCGATGATTTTCCTCAGCGGGGATGAGCATCCCCGGTTGTCTGTTCACCGTGGTGCCAAACACGCCAAAGGCGAATATTTTGGTCCGTTTCCTAATGGCAATGCTGTTCGTGAAACGCTGATGTTATTACAAAAACTATTCCCTATCCGTCAGTGTGAAAATAGCGTATACCGCAACCGTTCTCGCCCTTGCCTGCAATATCAGATTGGTCGCTGCCTTGGACCTTGCGTCAGTGGCCTTGTTAGTGATGAAGAGTACCAACAACAGGTTGAATATGTGCGTCTTTTTCTGTCAGGCAAAGATCAGCAGGTGCTAACCCGATTGATTGACCGTATGGAAACAGCGAGCAGTGAATTAAGGTTTGAAGAGGCCGCACGTATCCGTGATCAAATTCAGGCTGTACGCCGTGTCACTGAAAAACAATTTGTCTCTGGCGATGGTGATGACCTTGACGTAATCGGCGTGGCTTTCGATGCTGGCATGGCATGTGTGCATGTGCTCTTTATTCGTCAGGGAAAGGTTCTGGGCAGTCGCAGCTATTTTCCCAAAGTTCCTGGTGGGACTGAGCTGGCGGAAGTGGTGCAGACATTTGTGGGGCAGTTCTATTTGCAAGGCAGTGTTTCTCGTACCCTACCGTCTGAAATCTTGCTGGATTTTTCTTTGCCTGAGCATCAGTTGCTGGCTGAGTCGCTAACCGATCAGGCGGGCCGTAAAATTCAGATTCAAACCCGTCCTCGGGGTGACCGCGCACGCTACCTTAAACTGGCGCGTACCAACGCCCATACAGCACTAACGACGAAGTTGTCACAACAGTCGACTATCCAGCAACGTCTGACGGCGTTAGCATCGGTGCTTGGCATTGAAAAAATCAAGCGTATGGAGTGTTTTGATATTAGCCATACTATGGGAGAGCAGACGGTGGCCTCCTGTGTTGTGTTCAATGCAGATGGGCCAGTACGCTCGGAATATCGTCGCTACAACATTACCGGTATCACACCAGGGGACGACTATGCAGCAATGAATCAAGTGCTGAGACGTCGCTATGGTAAGTCAATTGACGAAGGTAAGATTCCTGATGTAATTGTAATCGATGGCGGAAAAGGGCAACTGGCGCAGGCCAAGGGTGTTTTTGCATCATTGCAGGTACCGTGGGATACATCCCGACCTTTACTGTTGGGTGTTGCGAAAGGTAGTGATCGTAAGGCTGGGCTTGAGAAGCTATTTTTTGAAGCGACAGGCGAGGGTGTGGCCTTGCCCGCTGATTCACCAGCATTACATGTGATTCAGCATATTCGAGACGATTCACATAATCATGCTATCAGTGGTCACCGTAAACAGCGCGCCAAGGTCAAAAGCACCAGTTCTCTGGAGACTATCGAAGGAGTAGGGCCTAAGCGACGTCAGATTTTGCTGAAGTACATGGGGGGGTTACAGCCGCTGATGAATGCAAGTGTGGAGGACATTGCCAACGTACCGGGAATTTCACATGCGCTGGCAGAAAAAATCTTTCATGCATTGAAACACTAGAGGCAATGTAGCAACATAGCCCTATTATCTTTCGGGCCAGACAGTTACCCAGACGCTATGCGATTTAATATACCAACGTGGCTTACCCTGTTTCGTGTTGTGCTCATCCCATTCTTTGTGTTGGCGTTTTATCTGCCATTCAGTTGGGCACCGATGGTCTGTGCTAGCATTTTTGTTTTTGCAGCCGTGACAGACTGGTTTGATGGTTTTCTTGCCCGCTTATGGAGACAAACTACCCGGTTTGGTGCTTTTTTGGATCCTGTTGCTGACAAAGTCATGGTCGCGGTTGCTTTGGTGCTGGTATCTGAGCATTATCATTCATGGTGGATTACCTTACCCGCCGCTACGATGATTGCGCGTGAGATCATTATTTCTGCCTTGCGCGAATGGATGGCCGAACTGGGTAAACGCAGCAGCGTGGCGGTTTCCTGGATTGGCAAGATTAAAACTACTGCGCAGATGGTTGCGCTAGTAGGTTTGCTGTGGCGACCGGAACGCATGGTAGAGGCTGCTGGCGTGGCTGCTTTGTATGTGGCCGCTGTATTGACGTTCTGGTCGATGTTTCAGTATCTGAGCGCAGCCTGGCGTGATTTGCTTGAACATTGATCGTCTCGCCTTAAAAAACAGCAAACGATCCAAGCGGGGTGATAATTTTATTGACTCACCGCGTCAGGTAAGTAGAATGCACCGCATCGACAGGAACATAGTTTATTGAAAATACTTAATAAACAACCTGTTCTGTAAAATGCGGGAATAGCTCAGTTGGTAGAGCACGACCTTGCCAAGGTCGGGGTCGCGAGTTCGAGTCTCGTTTCCCGCTCCAAATCGATTTAGTAGTACCAATATAGGGCGCGTTGGCAGAGTGGCCATGCAGCGGATTGCAAATCCGTCCACCTCGGTTCGACTCCGGGACGCGCCTCCAATATCTGAGCCCAGATGGTGAAATCGGTAGACACAAGGGATTTAAAATCCCTCGGCGTTCGCGCTGTGCGGGTTCAAGTCCCGCTCTGGGCACCATGCGATAAGTGCTTGTGATATAAAGAAATAATTAAAAGAACATGACCGCCACGAGGCGGTTTTTTTGTGTCTGTCATTTGGCAAGTGGCAGCAAAATGGCAGCAGAGTGGCAGCACCCGTTTTTCAGGTACAAAAAAGACGGTCTTCAATCAGCCGCCATTGTTAACCGTGGTTGAATAATCGATACCCAAACAGAAGCCCCGCACTCATCCTGCGGGGCTTTTGTTTTACAACGCCAGATTCAACTGATCCCGTCCGTAATGCGATGCCGGAAAGGCGTCTTGCGGGATAAAGTCAGGCGGTAGCGGGTCTTCCCGTGTACGCTTTGATACGCGCCGTTCTACCGTGTTGAGGGTGGTAAATGTCTCACTACATTCCAGATTTTGGCACTGGTGGTACTGCCGGATGGTGATATCGCTCAGGCGGCGACTGGTACGGGTGCGGGCCATGGCCCTGCAGAAAGGACATCTGAACATAATGGCTCCCCTGTGGGAGTTGAACTCGCCGCCATTTTATTCACTTTCTGCTATCCAGTCAGGGATTTTTGCTTCCAGTTCCAGACGGGTGGTAAAGCCGTTGCCATCAATAACGTGTTCCGCGCGAGCGATGATCCAGTCCTGATTGTCGATATCCGGTTTAAAGCCGCTTACTGTCAGGTGCATTTCGGGATACAGCTCAGCACGGCCACGCGCCAGGGTAATCGAAAATTCAGCGGCCCCGCGTTGCAACTGTCGCCATTTAGCTGCCGCCGCCCGTTTTGCGGTTTCTTCATTCTGATAGGTTTTCCGCAGTACGAACACGTTACCTTCAGCGCCGGTGATGTAGTCGCCTTCACGGCTGCTGCTTTTCTCCTTTTTCGGTTTGGGCTTTGTCCGGCGGCGCTTTACGCTGACCTTCTTCTTTTTACCGAATTTCAGATCCAGCCAGTAGGCGCGCACACCGGTGTAGGCATCCCGATCCGCAATGCGAAAACGGTGACCGTCACCACTGCTGCGGGTGATACTGGCTGACGGCAGCGCCTTGCCGGATGCCGTCACACCGCCGCCGGGCAGGATAAACAGCAAGGTACCGTTTTTGATGGTGGCAATCGCCCCCAGTTGCTCGGCCATCCGGGTCAGGAATGACATATCACTCTTTTCCGTCTGATCAGCATGGTCTATTTCGATATGCATCAGCATATCGCTGATTTGCGCCTTCATGCCGTAGCGGTGCGCAATCGCCGACACGACACGCTCTACCGTCACGTCATGCCAGGAAACCTCCCGTTTCACGTTGAATTCTTCGCGGAAATCCGCACTTCTGGCCGTAACACCCAGCACATCGGGTGGGCCTTCGTGGGAAATCTCATCCACGGTATACAGCCCTTTGTAAGTCAGCGCTTCACCCTGCCAGCCGATGGACAGTGCAATCTGAGCGCCACGCGGCGGTAGTTCCACACGTCCGTCACTGTCGTCTATCGACAGCGTGAGCTGGTCGGCTTCAAAGCCCCGGTTGTCGGTCAGTGACAGCGAGATTAGCCGGTCGCTCAGTTCCTTCAGCGATTTCCCACCCAGCGTAATGCTGAAGGCCGGGCTTTTTACCGCCTCGGTTAGCGCATCATCGTAGCGTTTCGCCGTAGTGATAAGTGAGTCAGCCAGATCGGTGATAGCCATCGTTTCCCCCTTGTTTTCGCGCATGATTTCACGCGCACGCGTGGGGAAAAATGGCTTTTTGTTGTCGCCGGACGGCCAGACCCGGCAACGCGTGAGTGTGCGGCGGATATCGGGGATTATCGCCATGAACTCAATAACGTAATGGTGGCGAACATGTCCGAGACACGTTTCCACGGTGTGCGCGTTCGTGAAAATACCGACCTGGTAACCGCAATCAATGACATTGATTCCAGTGTGATTGGCGTGGTGGCCGTGGCGGAGGATGCGGACGCAGACACCTTTCCCCTGAATACGCCGGTGCTCATCACACGGGTGAATAGCGTGCTGGGCAAAGCGGGTAAAACCGGCTCGCTCTACAAGACGCTGAAAGCCATTTCTGACCAGACCAGCCCGAAAGTGATCGTGGTACGGGTGGCAGCAGCAACCGAAGGCGGCGACAAAACCCAGTCCCAACTGATTATCGGCGGGACAGCGGCAGACGGCAGTTACACCGGCATGTACGCCTTGCTGACGGCAGAAGCAAAAGTTAATTACCGGCCCCGGATTCTGTCGGTACCGGACTATGACACCGCCGAAGTTACATCAGCGCTGTGTGTGATTGCACAAAACCTGCGGGCGTTTGTCTACGCCGGTTGTCACGGTTGCACCACGATGGCGGAGGCCATCACCTACCGTGCGCAGTTTGCGTATCGTGAGCTGATGCTGATCTGGCCGGATTTCATCGCCTACAACCCGCTTACCGGCAGCAATGAAACCTTTCCGGCGTCGTCGTATGCCTGCGGCCTGCGCGCAGCGATTGATAACGATCAGGGCTGGCATAAGTCGCTGTCGAACGTGGCAGTGAATAACGTGCTGGGCATCTCGCGGGATGTGTTCTGGTCGCTTCAGGCCGAAGACAGCGACGCCAATGAACTCAACAACCGGGAGATCACCACGCTGATTAAGCGCAACGGATTCCGCTTCTGGGGCAACCGCACCACCGATACCCATGATTATCTGTTTGAGGTGTACACCCGTACCGCGCAAATCCTCGCTGACAGTATCGCGGAAGTGCAGTTTGAAGCCGTTGACGAGCCACTGACCCCGGCCAACGTGAAAGACGTGGTGAACGGCATCAACGGCAAGCTGAGCGCGCTGGTCACGGCGGGCAGGCTGATCGGCGGGGAATGCTGGTTCGATATTCAGGACAACCCCACAACCGGCCTGCGGCAGGGACAGGTGCGCGTGCGTTACAAGTACACGCCGGTGCCGCCGCTGGAAGACCTGACGTTATACCAGACCTTCACCGATGACTATTTTGATTCCGCGTTCTCGTCGCTGGGAGGTGTGTAAATGGCCGTACCGCATAAATTGCGCCTGTTCACCTGTTTTGTGAACGGCAACAACCAGATCGGCAAGGTCACGTCCGTCACGCTGCCAAAGCTGACCCGCAAGACTGAAGACTTTCAGGGCGCGGGCATGATTGGCTCGGTAGCGGTCGATCTCGGTATGGATTCCGGCGCGCTGGAAGCGCAGATGGTCGTCGGCGGCATGGAGAAAAAGCTGTTGCTGGAATACGGCGGCGATATCGATGACGTTCGCCTGCGCTTTGCGGGGGAATACTACACCGACGGCGATAGCCAGCTTGTTGAAGTGGAAATGCGCGGGCGTATTACCGAGATAGACGGCGGCGAGTCCAAGCAAGGCGAAGACACGTCCGTTACCTATGCGCTGAAAAACGCCTATTACAAGCTGTCGATTGACGATCAATCGGTGCTGGAAATTGACCTGCTGAATTTCATCTACAAGA
The DNA here is from genome assembly GCF_012273755.1 of Dickeya sp. CFBP 2040. Taxonomy (NCBI): domain Bacteria; kingdom Pseudomonadati; phylum Pseudomonadota; class Gammaproteobacteria; order Enterobacterales; family Pectobacteriaceae; genus Dickeya; species Dickeya sp. CFBP 2040. Next base: position 31,146 of record NZ_JAAVXH010000097.1, on the reverse strand, counting down.
AAAACGGCAAAAACATCTACCCGGATCGCATCACGTCTGCGCTGGGGCTGGGTAACTGAACAACCTGAATCATGGCGGCCACATTAGCCGCCCGGAGCCTGTCACCATGAACACACCGAACAACAACACCGTAACCCTGGCGACGCCTATTATGCGGGGCGACAGCACTATCAGCCAGGTGACCATTACCGACGATATCAAACAGGCTGGCTCATTGCGTGGCCTGCGGCTGGTCAACGTCCTGAATATGGATGTGGATTCCATCACCACCCTGTTAACACGCGTTACCTCGCCAAAACTGAAACTGGCCGAGATCAACGCGATGGATACCCGCGATTTCATGCGACTGGCGGAGGCAATCACGCCTTTTTTAGTGCATGTGGAGCCTGGCGAGCCGAACGCGGAGGTGACGGAGGAAGCGTAACCGTCTTGCAGTTCGATCAGATAGACGATCTGGTCGCTGATATCGCCGTTGTTTTTAACTGGCCGCCCTCTGAACTGTTCAGCATGGATCTGGGCGAGGTGATAGCCTGGCGTACGCGGGCGGCTATCCGAAGTGGAGCCAGTGAAGCCGATGAAAAGCCTTGATATCCGCGTAGCCTTCAGCGCTATCGACCGGCTGACCCGCCCGGTCAACGCCGCCCGCCAGAGTGCGGGCGGTTTGTCTGAATCCCTCAAACGCACCCAGGCCGCTATTAAGGATCTGGACACTCAGTCCAGGACCTTCAACCGCCTGCGCGACAGCGTACAAAAGACCTCACGCAAGATTGATGAAGCCAGCCGCAGCCTGGACGGGCTGAAAAAGGCCCAGCAAAACAACACTGTGCTGACCGATAAGCAACGGGAACACATGGCCGCACTGGCCGCCAAACTAGAGCGGCTGAACATCACCCGCGATCAGGAAATGGTCAAGCTGCGCGCTGCCTCACAAGCGTTGCGCGGTCACGGTGTGTCACTGGTTGGCAGTAATGCCACTATCCAGAGCGCCATCCGGCGTACCGAACAATATAACCAGACCCTGGAGCGAGAGCGGCGGCAACTGGCTGCCGTTACGCAGGCACGCGCCCGTTATGAGCGAATGCAGCAGACCGCGGGCAAACTACGTGGCAGCGGCACGATGGCGGTGGCGGGCGGGGCGGCAGCCGGATACGCAGGCGGGCAGTTTCTGGCCCCGGCGGTTGGGTTTGATGAAGAGATGTCACGCGTTCAGGCGCTGACCCGGCTGGATAAAGGCGATCAGCAACTGGCGGCCCTGCGGACGCAGGCCAAAAAGCTCGGCGCGGAAACCGCATTCACCACCCGCGACGCAGCCAGCGGTCAGGCGTTTCTGGCAATGGCCGGGTTTACGCCGCAGGCCATACAAGCGGCATTGCCGGGCGTGCTGAATATGGCACTGGCCGGTGGCATGGAGCTGGGCGAAACCGCTGATATCGGGTCAAACATTCTTTCACAGTTCAATCTGGATGCCAGCCAGATGGATCGCGTGGGTGACGTACTGACCGGCACCTTTACCCGTACCAACACCGACCTGTTCAGCCTCGGCGAAACCATGAAATACACCGGCCCGGTGGCGGCCAAGCTGGGGATCAGCCTTGAATATGCGGCGGCGATGGCCGGTATGCTGGCGAATAACGGTATTCGCGGCAGTGATGCCGGTACCGCCATGCGTGCCAGCCTGGCCCGTCTGGCTTCACCGCCGAAAGCCGCAGCGGAAGCATTGAAAGAGCTGGGCGTGTCGGTAGCCGATGCCAAAGGCAAGATGCGGCCAATGCAGGACGTATTACGTGATCTCTACAAAGCCACCAAAAAATACGGCCAGGTCGATCAGGTGTCCTTCTTCAAAGATATTGCCGGGGAAGAGGCCTTTGTCGGTCTGCAAACGCTGGTTCAGTCGGCAGGCAGTGGCAAGCTGGATAAGTTATTCCAGGAGTTGCTAAAAGCCAAAGGTGAATCGGCGACTGTCGGTAAAAAGATGGCGGATAACCTGGGTGGCGACCTGAAAAACCTGGACAGTGCCTGGGAAGGTTTTCGCATTCAGGTTGAAGAGACGGCAGATAAGCCGCTGCGTAGCCTGACGCAGGGGTTAAGCGATGTGATCACCACTGTGAGCAACTGGGTGAATGAAAACCCCAAACTGACACAGACATTATTACTGACTGTCGGCGGTGCGCTGGCACTCGCGGTGGCGATCGGGGGAACCTCGCTGGCGATGGGCCTGCTGATGGGGCCGCTGGCTAAGCTCCAGCTCGGCTTTTCGCTGCTGCTGGGGGCGCGGGGCATCGGTGGTGCGGTGTCGATGTTTTCCGGGTTAAGTAGCCTGCTCAGTGGGCCGATGGCACGTATGGGCGGCTGGCTACAGCTTTTCTCCGGCAGCGCGGGCCGACTGACCGCGATACTGACCCCGCTACGAGGCATGTTACTGGCCGTGTTTACCTCACCGGCGGCGGCGTTGGGTTCACTGGTCAGGGGCGTCGGTGGGTTGTTGTTGCGGCTAAGCGGCCTGCCTGCACTGTGGAGCCTGGTCACCGGCGCTGTCTCGGCGTTAGGTGGCGTGTTGTCATTGCTGTTAAGCCCGGTTGGGTTGATTGGTGCGGCGTTTGTGGCGGCAGGGCTGCTTATCTGGCGATTTTGGGAGCCTGTCAAAACGTTTTTCAGCGGGATGTTTACCGGCATTGTTATCAGCCTTGGTCACATTCGTCAGGCATTTGCGGGCCTGGCTCCCGTCTTTGAGGTGATTGTGTCGGCTGTGTCGCGTCTGTGGGATCGATTTACGCAGCTCTTTCAGCCTATCCAGACCACAAAAAAGACGCTGGATGACTGCGCAATTGCGGGTTATGGGTTCGGCAAGGTGCTGGGGTCGGCGCTGGAAATGCTGTTATTGCCACTGCAAAAGCTGATGGAGGGGATCGGCTGGGTTCTGGAAAAGCTCGGTTTAATCCCGTCTGGTCTGGATGCGGCACAGAAAAAAGCCGATCAGTTGAAAGGCGAACTGACACCGGAAGGGAAAGACCGGTTGCAAGGTCTGGTTGCTAACCTGACCGGCGACCTGAAAGAGGCGACCACTGCACCGCCACCCGCGCCTAAGCCACCCCTGACCGGGGACAGCGGTACCCAGCGCCGTTTGCAGAAGATTGCCGACAACACCGGCGGCGTGCTGGAAGAAACCAAAAAGCGCATCGGCCCCGGCGATATCGTTTTCAAAAACCTGCCGAAAGCGCTGGCTGTGCGTGGCGAATGGCAGGAATCCCGGCTTACTGGCGGCACACCTTCTGCCCCCTCACAGCCTGCGCAGACCATGCAGGTGCTCAGCGACCGCCCCGCCGTGGTTGCGGCGACACAGCCCGTCAAACAAGCCGACGCGTCCCCGGTCAGTCGTCCGGCGGCCAGAACACCGGCGGCGGGCGGTTTCAATGGGGAAATTCATATACACCTGCACGGCGTTGAACGGCAGGACGCCCGCGAGCTGGGCCGTATTGTGGCCGATGCAGTCAGTGCCGAACTGGCCCGCCGCGACAGGCTTCAGCGTGGCAGTTTCAGAGACAGAGAGTAAGGAGAAAAACCGATGATGATGGTATACGGGTTGTTTGTGTTTGAGCTGCAAACGCTGCCTTACCAGCAGCTTCAGCAGTCGCGTGCCTGGCGGCATGTGAAGAATGAGCGGATTAACCGCTCTGCGAAATGGCAATACATCGGTGCCGGTGAAGATCAGATTACACTGAGCGGTGTGCTGTACCCGGAAATTACCGGCGGCGAGGTGTCGTTAACCGCGCTGACTACGCAAGCCTACAGTGGCCGCCCCTGGCCGTTGATTGACGGTACCGGGCAGATTTACGGTATGTACGTGCTGACTGGTATGCAGACCACGCGCACAGAGCTGAATCGCTACGGAAAGGCAAAGAAGATTGAGTTTTCGCTGAGCTTTCAGCGCTGTGATGAAGACCTGCGGGAAAAGCTGCAATCTTCATCCTTTAGCGACATGATGGACAACGCGCGCAGCAGTGCAACCAAAGCGATGAACACCGTCAGCACAGCCATGACGGACACCGTCAACACGTTGAAAGGGCTGGTTTAACGGCCCTGTCGAAGCAGGGCCGGGCAGATCAGGTAGAAGGGATTTCCGGCCAGTCGATATCCGGCGCGGCAGAAGTATCAAGACGGCTTAATTGCACCAGATACGTTTTCCATACCTTCAGCGCTGCCTGCTCTGCATCAGTGGCTATCCCTAGCTCTACAGCGTAACTCAGTTCAGTAATGCGGGCTGTTGCGGCTGTTTTCCGCGCCGCCTGTTCCTGCTGTGCCGCTGCCACTTCTGCGGCGTGTTGGGCTGCAACATCAGTTACCCAGATTTCGCCATTCCATTTATCGAATGCAGTCGAGGGGGAAAACAGCGTCAACCCGTCAGGCAATTCACCGAGAGCTGTCACTGTCTGCGGTTGACCATCCGCCGTGCGGTACGCCGTTTTGCCGCGCAGGTCCGGTACATGCTCCCATCCCGCACCATCAGCGCTACGCCGTAAAGCTTGCCCCGCAGCTGGCAGATCAGGCGTGTCAGCATAACTATCGGCTGGTAACCCCGTGCCGACCATCATGTATTCATAACTCGCGCCAGTATATTCACGCGTCTGCTGATCAACGTGATAAACAGTCAGCCATCCTGCGCATTCTGCCAACCCACTTTTTCCCATGCGGGCACTCTGTACAGCAACAGAATATTTCTCACTCATTATGCAGCTCTCACGATGTAGTTGAATGCGATATTTCTGGGTCGGGTTTCTGCGCCTCCCGCGGCGCCAGTTGCCGCAGGATTGTAGTTGTCAACGCCGGGAGCACCGCCGCTAGAGCCGTCTCCGTATCCTTCGATTACCCCGGTTGCTGGTCCAGTTATTCCACCATCATGCGTATGCAACTGTATCGATTGAGTCTGTGCGCTCAGTATCGCTCGACCCGCATCCACCCCACGCCCATCATCCCAGCCGCGAATAAATTCGCCGCGCAAATCCGGCAGCACACCCGATGGGTAGACCTGCGCCAGCCGTGGATAGCGGTTTTTATCAAACGCTTGGCCGTTACATTTCAGCCAGCCCGACGGGGCGGTCACTTGCGGCCACGGCAGTGGGATGCCGGTTAGCTCAGATACAGAAATAGCCCCAATATCCGCAGGCGATGGCCTGAATCCGGTGGTGTAAATCTGCTCCCAGTCATGCTCAAAGCCCCTGCTATCGCGGGACGTCCGATAACTCAACCCACCGTTACCGTAATGCGCAGCAAACTGAAGGGCACTACAACTCGCATCTGGTCCGTGAAAATGCAAAACAGCATCTGTATGTGACCCGACATCTGCCTTATAAAACCCGCTTTTGGCATCCCACGGCACATCGAAATTCTGCACTGTACCCGTAAAATCCAGTACAAAGGCGTTATCAGTGAGCGCGTTATGCACAAATGCAGTTGTCGCTAACTGGGATGAGTTATTCCCGGAATTTACTGTTGGCGCGGTAGGCACTCCCGTCAGCGCCGGGCTTGCAATCGGCGCATACGATTTAATTGACTGATTAAACTCGGCAACAGAGAGCGCCCCAATATCCTCAGGTGATGGCCTGAACCCGGTGGTGTAGATCTGCTCCCAGTCATTTTCAAAGCCTTTGTTATCGCGTGATGTCCGATAACTCAACCCACCGTTACCGTAATGCGCAGCAAGCTGAAGGGCACTACAACTCGCATCTGGTCCGTGAAAATGCAAAACAGCATCTGTATGTGACCCGACATCCGCCTTATAAAACCCGCTTTGGGCATCCCACGGCACATCGAAGTTCTGCACTGTACCCGTAAAATCCAACGCGAAGGCGTTATCAGCGAGCGCGTTATGTACAAATGCGGTTGTCGCTAACTGCGTGGTATTGGTTCCGGCTGCCGCCGTGGGTGCAGTCGGCACGCCGGTAAGTGCTGGGCTTGCAATCGGCGCATACTGCTTGTGCGGATTCGCGTCATTCACATGGCTGGTCATCATCCCATCGGCATGGGCTTTCGCCTCAATCGCCTTGTCATCAACCGACTTACGCGTTGCCAGCACCACCGACGGGTCGATTTTCAGCGTTACCGCGTCAGTGCTGCTGACAATCAAAATCATGCGCACCGTCTGCACCCGGCCTGAGCCTTCCTGCAACTTCGGCTTGTAGGTTTCCGGGCAGTTGGCGACGGCAATCAGATTGCCATTGGCGTCATACAGACCGATTTCACGTATCCACCAGCCGCCCTCGTCTTCAGGGATCACCTGCTCGGCGATAATCTGACCGGGGTTTGCCGGGTCAACGCTCAGGGAATTGAGCGGCGCGCGGCGGCGCTCATTCACCAGTTTTGTTTGCGCCGGGTCGGGTGTCGGCAGCGTGCCGCTGCTATCGCCAAGCGCCATTTGTGTAATCGATAGTTGCCGTCCCAGCGCGGTGGCGTTCGCCAGCAGTGCCGCGCCGGTGTTTGTCAGCAAGGCAAAATATTTTGTCGTCATGCATTCACGCTCACGTTATCAGAAAGATGTATCGCACCGCCGCACTTGTCAGCGCCGCTGATCGTAATGGTTTCGGGAAAGTAGGGGTAAACGGTAAGTGCATCGCCACTGTACTGACCAGCAGCCAGCGGGATATTACCCGCGCAGTCCATAACGATATTTAGCCCCAGCAAGTGGCGACTTACCGGTTTGGCGTCGGCAATCAGGCGCTCAAGCTCAAGATATGCTTCTTCCGTAATACCCTGTTCCTGCACGCCGATATCCAGCCGGAAGGTGCCCGGCTGGCCGCCGGTCTGCCACCATTCTGTGACCCGAATCAGATAGCCGAACGGCTCCACCACCCGGCGCAATGCTGCGAGGGTGCCCTTCTGGCGGTGTACCAGCCAGGCCGCCTTGATCACCTGGCGCTTGGTCTGTTCTGACCAGCGTTTATCCCAGCGGTCAACCGACAGCGCCCAGGCGAGGTACGGCAGTAATTGTGCCGGGCAGCGATCAGCGTCCCATAACGTATCCAGACAGACCGCTATCTCACTCAGGCGCTGGGTGGAGCTGGCGACGTTGCGCATAAAGTCGCTGGCTGATGGGGGTAGCAGACTGTTACTCATCGCTGCCGCCCTCGGTGACCGTGAACCCGGTGCAGTACGCTGCCTGCGTGTCGCTGATCACGATGTCCTGCGCCGGTTCCAGCAGTTCAACGCGTTGCACCCCTTGCACATGCAGCGCCGCCATAATGGCCGAGCGAGCCACATCGCGCCCGATGCGCCCCTGCGTACCGAGCCATGACGTTAACGCCTGCTGTGCCGCCTGCTGGATCGGCTCCGATTCCGGCCCCGGATAGCGGTACAACACCGCTGTAATGGCATAACGTACAATCACGGCGCTTTGCACCGTCAGGCGGTCACCAACCGGGCGTTTATCATCGGCGGACAGCGCGGCATCGACAGCCGCCAGCAAGTCAGCCGAAGCGCTGCCATCACCCTCGGTGGATAACACCGACACCACCACTACCGCCGGGGACGGACTGCTCGCCTTGGCATCCGCTACCTTGCCGCTGGCACTTTTGGCGAAATACTCATACGCACCGGTTGGCCCCGCCACGCTCAGCCCTTCAAAGGCTGCCTGCGCCCGTAAACGTAGCGCGCTGTCACCTTCCATCACGGCATCGGCGGTGTCGGTCGCTTCGGTAATGGTCAGTCGCTGGGTGTTCAGGTTGGCCGCCAGATTATCCAGATCGGATGACACGGCATGACTGAGCAGGCAGGCTTCTGCGCCTTCGTTAATCCGCTGGCGTAGCATCATCTCGCGGTAGGCGATCACCTGCGCTATCACGGTTAACGGCTCAGACTCCAGCGCCAGCGCAGCGGTCACAGACGCCTGCTGAGCGGCTGGAAAGGCGGCAATCATCACCGCTTTCACATCCTGAAGGATGACTTCGAAGTTCAGCACTTCAATCATCTGCGGCTGGGGTAACTGCGATAAATCAACCGTCGCCATCACCGTGACTCCTGAGCGTAAGGGTAGAGCTGGCCGCCTGCATCGTTTCGGTAATCAACCCTGATAACTCCGCTTCCACCGTTCCCGATGCTGAATAACGAATATCGACGGCATTCAGCGAGATACGCGGCTCCCAGCGCGTCAGGGCAATAACGGCTGCACTCATTAACTGAAGCCGCGTCACCGCATTCTGCGGCGCATCCAACAGGTCGGGGATCAGGCTGCCGTAATCCCGGCGCATCACTCTGGATGCCAGCGGCGTAGTCAGAATGTCGCGCACCGACTGCCAGAGCTGATCGGCATCGGTCAGGGTGCCGGTGCCATGTGGATTCATGCCGGTATAGGTCGCGGTCATTGTGTGCCACTCGTCCAGCTACCACCGGTCTGAATGCCGCCGTGGCGATGGTTATCCACCTGGACGCCGTTAGAGGTCATCGCGCCGCCAGCATGTACCACGTTACCGGCCAGGGTGCCGCCGTGGGTGATCTCGACGGTGCGGGCCTTCAGGTGCTGAGTGCATTCCACCACCGGCGTGCTCAGTGTGACGCTGACCGAGGCTACCACGTTGACAGTTTTCATGCCGGTTGCGTCCAGCGCGCCGGCCACGGCGTCATACCGAAACCGGGCACCGTCCGGCGCGGTGATCACAATTTCCTTCAGGCTGTTGCCCGGTGCCGGGTGGGCCTCGCTGAAAAGGCTACCGATGATCACGGCGGTTTCCGGGTTACCGCCGAGGCAACCCAGCAACACCTGTTCCCCGACAGCAGGCGGGAACCAGACGTTAAACGCCCCGGCACGCGAGGTGTTCCAGCGTAGCCAGTCGGTGAGCAATTCACCGCTCTTAACGCGCACCCGCCAGCTTTCCGGGTCAACCGCCGTGACAACGCCGACACGCAACAGGTTTTCCAGTAATCGCATCAGTTCAGCACTCATGTGGCAGCACTCCCCAGACTGTTGATCACCGTTTCATGGATCAGTCGCTCATCAGCCGGGGAGATCCCCAGCAGTTCCCGCACCGGGTAGCGGGCAAAGGCACCCGGCCCGACTTTGTCACGCTCGCCATACTGATGCACGCGAGCGATACGGGCGGCGATACCACCAAAGCCGACGCTGGCCCCGTCGGTATCGGCCTGCATTTTGAGAAAGCGATAGCTGCACAGACGCTTGAACATCGGGTCTTTCTTGCTGGTTGTGCGGCGTACCGCCTGCGTGTTGATCTCGATATAACGCTCAATATCGCTGCGGTAAAACGTGCGGATAGCGTCGCGGTCTTCATCAAAGCCGGTGATCGTGCGGCCATATTTTCCCCGGCCACCGTGCCAGTTTTTCAGGTGGCGCACCTGGCCTTCCCAGACAAAAATCATTCCCTGCTGCGAGCGCAACACCTTGCGGCGGCGGGTCGCATAGGCCGAGCCGTCCGGGTTCCTCTGCGCCCTGATGCGCTGCTGCTGACTGCGGCGCAGTGCCTGCCCGACCTGACGGGCTGTTTTCAGCCGCCCGGCGGGTGACAGGCCGGAAAGGATGTCATCAAACACCTGATCCAGTGCGTGAAACAGTTTATCCGTCATGTCGCTGTCTCCCCGGTGGCATCGTCAAGCACCGTATCCCATACCCCGCCGGTGAGGCGCGGACGAGGCTCAGGCAGGTGTTCGGCACGCAGGATGCCGTTATCGACCCGCGTGACCTTAACCCGCTCACGCACCGGGATTTCAAACAGAATGTCGGCGCTGTCGTCGTTGTTGATAAGCGTGGTGAATTTCACCTCGCGGTTCTTCTGCGGGTTCAGCAACAGGTCGGGCTGGTTCTGCCACAGCCAGGCCATTAACGGTAAGGTGAAATCGTCGATATCACCGGTGAAGTTCATCACGAACAGCACCAGCGAGTAGCGGTACAGAAACGACGGTGTTTCCCCGGTGGTTTCAATACCGCCTTCTTCCACAAATACCGTGAAGGCTTCCGGGTTGGCCCGGCACCAGGTATTGGATACCGTCAGCGCATCACGCAGCGAATCGGTTTTCAGCATGAGCATTCCCCTATGGTGTGGCGGCGTCCTTCAGGCGCTGAAGGCGACGCAGGTATACATCGTTGATGGCGGCCTTGTCTGCGTTGCAGGTGTCCAGCGCATCCAAAAGCTGATCACTCCAGAGCGCGACCGTGCCCCAGGTCACCGGTGTTTTCAGTACGGGCGTCGGTGTGGGTGCCGTCAGGCTGGGCGGTACCGGGTCGTGCAGTATCTGCACGCTGGACGGCGGCGGCGCGTTTTTGCAGGCTGTCGCTGACAGCAACAGGCACCACAGTGTTAGCGCACGTATCGGGCTGCATCCCCTCACGCATCTTTTCACGGCGTTCTTCCCCTTCGGCATAACGTTGTTGCTCACGCTCGCGCACCTGTGCCAGCACGTTTCTGGCATCGTCGGCCAGTGCCCGAAATTCGGTTAACAGCTCGCGCTGTTGTTGAGCGCTGTCGGTCAGTGCCTCGGTATGTGCCCGGTCAATGCCGCGTTGGTAGGTTTGCCAGAGCACACCACTGACGGCCAGCACCAGCAGCACGGCAAGGGTGGCGGTCAGCTTCATGGCACACCCGCCAGATCACGCAGGCACCAGGCTTTAAAGTCGCTGCGACGATTGACCAGCCCGGTGGAGCGCTGGCCGCCGCTGTTGACAAAATCGGTCAGCCGCTCACACATTGCAGGCCATTCGTGCGCCTGCGCATGTTTCCAGATGGTGGTACGCTGCTTGCTGCCCTGCCGGTTGGTAAACCACATCAGGCCACTGCAACCGAGGTTAAACGCCGTGTCGGTCATGGCTTCGAACGCCGATTGCGGCATGGCAGCACCATTAAAATTACCGTTGACGCAATTCTCTGCCCGCTGCATGTCGTTAACCCAGCGTCGGGCGATCTCGTCATTGCTGTACGGCCGGTTTTGCACGTTACCGGTAGAGCCAATACCCACCGTCAGCACGCCAGCGGGGCAGTAATACGGCGACGCACGGCAGTCTTCCCAACTGGCCGTTTTCTGCTGTGCTTCCGGCGACGTGCGCAGGGTACCGGGGGACAGCGTGATACCGAGCGCCACAATCAGCGCAATCGAACAGCGTTTAATCGCGGTTTTCATCGTCAACGTCACCCTGATGCAAAATAGCCACCGCACGGCGTTCCGACGTATTCAGCGTGCGGCGCTCGGACTGCTGTAAAATCTGTTCAATCAGTTCATTGCGGCGTCGCTGTGCGCGCTCGATACGACGCCGGAACAACCAGGCACGCCACGCGGTGACAACACCGATAACCAGGCCCGCCAGCGCAACTTTTTCACTGACGGTCATCACCCCGATGCCGGTCACCATCACGGACAGGCCATAGGTCACCCCATCATTGAGGCGCTGAAGATCGTTTAATCCCATAACTGCACCGTTTCCTGTTCTGTCTGACGGGGAATATCAGGCAGCGTGATAGCCTGCCCGGCTGCCAGAAACATCTGGCGGCTTAACCCCGGATTGGCGGCGATCACCTGCTCGGTGACACCGGCGGATGTGCCGTAATGTCGATAACAGAGCAAGTCCACCGTATCGCCCTGAAGCGCCCGGACCACCATCAGCACAACTCCGCAAAAAGCCGCTGGGCACCGCGTATATCGGCGATGCTCCAGCGCGCATCACGCCATAAATCGTCACGCTGGTTGTCAAAGGTGTCTGTTGCCTTGTCGCCTTTGGCCGTGGTATCCACATCGCGGTATCCCTCCAGCAGTAGCGCGCGGGCGATGGCATAAACCGCACGCCTGAAGCGGTACACCTTGATGCTTTCGCCGTTGACCTGTCTGGCTGGGACATCCGCCAGTGCGGCATATCCGGTGGCCTGTTGCGTCTGCTGCCAGCTCGCCAGCTGGTCAGTCACATGCACCACCGCTTCAGTGGTGACGTGCATCAGGCGGGTGGTGGTGATACCGCCGGTGATGCGGGCGGCCAGGCGCAGATCACGCAGGACGATCACCGGCCAGAACTCCCCGGCGCTGACTGCCGCCGCGCCGTCGTCAATCTCCGGTACGTCACCGCTGTCGCTGACACGTTTTTGAGCTACCAGGCTCATGCTCAACTCTCCCAAAAGTCAGGCGGTGGGCACCGGGCAAAAAGACCGTATACGGGCAGATCACCCGGCGCGCCGCCTGTCGGACGGGGCCGAAGTCGTTAACGTTTGGCAGACTGACGGGCGGCTTTACTTTTGCCCGTCGGCCGTGTGGTTTTCCGCGCCGTGGTGTTACGCACGGCGGCTTTTTTTACCGCTGGCTGCGTGGCGTCGGCTGAAGCCGCAGGCGGTGTCTCCGTGGTCGTTTCATCGTCGCCGGGTGGGCCGTCTTCCGGCTCGTTACTGCTGCCCAGCATGAGCTTTTTCAGCTCCCGCGTCAGGGTGGCGATCTCCCGTTTCACTCCCGCGTTCGGATTGCGGGCCATCGCTTCCCGGAACAGTGTCAGTGCCTCAGCTTTGGTTTGTGCATCCACTGCCGCACGGCGTGAGAAGGCGCGGGCTTTGCACAACTTGGCGCGCACTTCATCCGGCATGTCTTTGCCATCCACAATCGCGGCCACTTCATCCAGCACGGCGGTATACCCGCTCAGGTCGGCATCTGCATCGGTGGTTGCCAGCGTCAACACCGGGTTGCTCACTTCCTCAGCCAGTACCGTTACCGCATCGCGGCGGAACTTGTCGGCAGGCAAAGACAGGCCATGCTTAACGACGTAACGCCCCAGCCTCAGTGTCAGTGCGCTATCCTGGCAGTCAATCGCCCATACCATCAGGGTGACGATCACTTCATCCTGTCGGCCGCTGTCGCCTTCCAGCGTGCCATCAATCCAGCCGTCATATTCCGGCAGCATGGCTTTTTTCATCTCTGCTTTGGTCGCATCAGATTGCACCTGTTTCAGCGTGGCCTGATGCAGGCGCAGACGGTGAAGGATTTGCTCATGGGCAGTGCGTGACACCGCCGTTTCGGTGTCCGCCTGGCCCCGGCGCTCGGCCATGACCCGCTGAAAATGTCGTTGTGCCGGTGTCAGCATGGTGTGTTCTCCGGTTGGGGCGGGGTATTACCCCGCCTGGCTGTTACTGGCCGTCGCCTGCTGCCTGCGCAAACTGAATCCCGTCGATCAGGGCCACCTTGCCGTAGTCCTCCACCACAAAGTCGTCGTTGGACGATTGGTAGGTGGCGACCCGGTTGTACTCCGGTTCTTCAACGATGCTGCGGCGCAGCGCCCCCAGTTGGTAATAGACCGACAGATTTTTGAACGAGGTGATCAGCACCGCGTTGGACGGGAAGTACGGTGCCAGGAAGGTCGGCAGGCCGCCCACACGCTCCTGACTGACAATCAACTGACCGGCCAGCAACTCGGTATTGGGGTTGCTCTGGCTCAGCGCATTGAGGCGCGGAAAATTACTGGACGTCAGCAGGTCAGACGCCATGATCACCACCAGATCCGGTGCCCTGCGATGCCACGGATCCAGCAGGCTGTTTTTGGCGTCAAACACAGCGGTGTCGAGGTTGCCGTAGGTGCCTTTGGCGACAATCTTGTTGTCTTCGTCGCGGGCGGTCAGCGTGACGTTTTTGATAATGCGGTGCCCCGCATCGTTGCGGATTTTTTGCAGCCAGCCGACACCGCAATCCTGCAACAGCGGATTGGCGCTACGGTTGGATTTCTCGGCATAGGTGGTACCGTTGAAACCGATCATGATGCGGTCAAGGCCGATTTGCCGCGCATTGGCCTGGCTGATCAGCGCCTGAAAGTTCGGCTGCGATGCCCAGGCATCCAACTGCGGGTAGCTGACTGCCGAGTCATAATTCACCTTACGGCAATGATAGTCGTTAGGCTCTTTGGAATGGTTGTCAGTCGGGTTGCGGCGGGACGTGCCATCGCTACTGTTATTGGTGCTGGCAATCGGCCCTTTGCTACCGATCAGGATTTTCTGACCTTCCTGATCCTTCACGCCAAACACGTTAATCTGTTTCAGGAATTCATCGCTTTCCTGTGCGGCCTGCTCCATACGCTGCTGGATGGCCGGTTCGACGCTGAAGGTCATCGCCACGGCATTCGGCTGCACCCCGTTAAGCTGCGCCTGACGTGAAATATACTGATCAAAAAGGTTACGGGTCGTGTTTTCCATGTTCGCTTGTCTCGCTTAACGGTACTTAAAAGTCAGCCAGTTGCGCGCCGCTGTTGCCGCCGCTGGCTGCTGGGCGCTGGCTGTAACTGTTATCCTGCGTCGCCAGCTTTTGCGTGAGTGCGGCCAGTTCGCTGGTCAGCGTCTGAATGGTTCGGCTGTCCTGCTGTTGTTGGGTTTTCAACGTGTTGAAACTGTCCAGCAGGTCAGCATGGGACTGGGCAACGTTTTCCACCGCCTCACGCATCTGGTTAAACTGCTCACTGTCCGATTTACGGCCTTTGCCGATAATCCCCATCACGCGGGAAAACCATTGCTTCCCCTCGTCGCTGCGCTGTTCGGACAGCTCGACCAGCTCCGCTTCCATCGCTTCGGTGAACATGACCGGCTCACCGGGCAGATTGTTGAATGCCTGCACCTGTGCCCGTTGTTGTGCGGCGAATTTCAGGCGATCGGTGCCCAGGCTGGCCGGGGTATCCGTCATCGCCAGGCCGCGCAGATACGGCTTGCCGGTCGCGGCAAACTGCGGGTCGATTTCGATACTGGAATAAATCTTCTTCCCTTCGCCGGTGAGCTGCTTCATTCGCTCGGTGGGTTCGATTTCCGCATACAACGCGGCACGGCCTTTTAGCGGGCCGTCGGTGATGTCTTCCGCGCTTAGCGCAATAACATCACCCATCGCACTGAAATCACTGCCCGGATAGGGAGAAAGAATATGCTCAACGTTAACGCGGGCACCGTATACCTGCGGGTTGTAGCTTTCCGCCATTGCATAGAGGTGGTCGCGTCCGATTTCACGCCCGTCAACGGTGGAGCCGGAGACGGCAACCCGGAATTTTTTGCGGGTCGGTTTAGCTGTACCGCTCATGCCTGTAGTCCTGTCCTGTGGTATCTGTGACATCATGATTGCAGAGCCTAACTCCCTGTCTCAACGCTGTTTTGTTGTCGGCGGAGGGCCAGAGCCGAAAGTGAGCGAAAGGCGGATCGCGCGCGGGGTAATCTTCCCGGCAAAGGGGGAAACCGCGCATGATTCAGGACGCATTTGTACGGCAGCGAGCAAAACAGCTTTACTGGCAGGGCTACCCGCCAGCGGAAATTTCGCGCCTGATGGGGATTAATCAAAACACGGTGTACGCCTGGAAAAAGCGCGACGAATGGGACGAAACGCCGCCTATCCAGCGCGTGACGCATTCTATCGATGCACGGTTGTGCCAGTTGGCCCAGAAGCCGACTAAAACCGGTGGCGACCTGAAGGAAATGGACGCGCTGACCCGGCAGTTGAAAACGCTGAATGACGGCCAGCCGGGCAATGCCGCAGGCGGCAAGAAACCCCGCCAGCGCAAGGTGAAAAATCACTTTTCTGACGAACAGATTTCCGCGTTGCGAACCAACATTCTCGACTCACTGGCCTGGCATCAAAACGGCTGGTATGAGCAACGTCACCACCGAAATCGCATGATCCTGAAGTCACGCCAGATTGGTGCCACCTGGTATTTTGCCCGTGAAGCGTTATTGCGGGCGCTGCGTGATGACGTGGCTTACCCTTATCAGCGCCACCAGATTTTTCTTTCTGCCTCGCGCCGTCAGGCACACCAGTTCCGGGGCTTTATCCAGAAGGTGGCGGAAGAGGTGGACGTCGAACTAAAAGGCGGCGACAAAATCGTCCTGAGCAACGGGGCTGAGCTGCATTTTCTGGGGACGTCTGCCGCGACGGCGCAGTCCTACACCGGCAACCTGTATTTCGATGAATTTTTCTGGGTCAGTAACTTTGCCAACTTGCGCAAGGTGGCCGGGGCGATGGCGACCCTGAAGGGGTTGACGCGCACCTACTTTTCCACCCCATCGAGTGAAACCCATGAAGCCTACCCGTTCTGGACAGGCGCACGCTGGAATGAGAAGCGCAGTAAGGCGCAAAAGGTCGCGTTTGATGTGTCATGGAAAGCACTCAATAGCGGTTTGCTATGCCCGGATAAAACCTGGCGTCAGATTGTGACGCTACAGGATGTCATCGATCACGGCTGGGAATACACCGACCTGGAAGAAATCCGCGACGAAAACAACCCGGATGAATACAACAACCTGTACGGCTGCGAGTTCGTCCGTGATGGTGAGTCCGCCTTTAACCTCAACCTGTTATTTAGCTGCGGTGCCGACGGTTACGACGAGTGGCCGGACTGGAAACCTTTCGCGTCACGCCCGATGGCTGATCGCGGCGTCTGGGTTGGTTATGACGCCAACGGCAGTAGCGGTAACGGCGACAGCGGCGCGATCTCAGTGGTGGTACCGCCACTGGTGGCGGGCGGCAAATTCCGCACCATCGAAACCCAGCAGATACGTGGCCTGGAGTTCGAAGAGCAGGCGAAGGTTATCGAGGCACTGACCTTCAAATACAACGTGCAGCATATCGCCATCGATGGCACCGGTATCGGTGAAGCGGTCTACCAGATTGTTAAGAAATTCTTCCCGGCGGCGGTGTGCTTCCTGATGTCGGTGTCATCCAAACGCGCCCTAGTGCTGAAAATGCTTCAGGTCATTCGTGCTGGTCGCTGGGAATACGACCGCAGCGAGCAGGCACTGATCAACGCGTTCAACGCCGTGCGGCGCGTCAAGACGCCAGGCGGCATCATGACTTACGACACCGACCGCGCACGCGGCTCTAATCATGGCGATCTGGCCTGGGCAACCATGCTGGCCGTCATCAATGAACCGCTCGGCCAGGAGCAAGGCGGCGGTGGCTTTGCGATGGAGTTCTGATGAAAAGAAAAGATAAACCCGGCACACGCCGGGTGGTTACCGCTAGTCAGCCAGATATGGCCGCGGCCCTGAAAAGCGATCCGGGGCTGAGCGCGTTTACCTTTGACGGCCCCTATCCGGTCAGGGATGGCCATGACCTGCTGGATAATATGTATTGCGCCGACAATGGCCGTTATTACGACACCCCGGTGGACTGGTACGGGCTGGCTCGCGCGTTTGGTAGTGCGTCATGGCACCAGTCCGCGCTGTACTTCAAACGCAATGCGCTGACCGGGTGCTTTATCCCGCACCCGCTATTGTCGCGTCAGGCGTTCTCCGCCTTCGTGCTCGACTGGTTTGTTTTCGGCAACGGTTATCTTGAACGACGGGTCAACCGGCTGGGCGGCGTGCTGGCCCTGCGCCACGTTCCGGCCAAGTACACCCGGCGCGGCAGCGACCTGAATACCTATTGGTTTATCCGGCAGTGGAAAGATGAACACACGTTTGATACCGACAGCGTGTGCCACGTCATCAACCCGGATATTCACCAGGAGATATACGGTATGCCGGAATACATGGGCGCGCTGCTGTCGGCCAGCCTGTCACACTCTGCCGATATGTTCCGCAAGCTCTACTATGACAACGGTTCGCACGCCGGGTGCATTATCTACATCGGCGCATCCCAGGTGGATACCGAAAGCATGGATAATGTGAAGAAAACGCTGAAGGAAGCGCGCGGTAAAGGCGCGTTTAAAAACCTGCTGTTACATGCGCCGGGCGGCGGTGAAAAAGGGGTACAGATTATTCCCTTCAGCCAGATATCTGCCAAAGATGAATTCCTGAATATCAAATCAGTAACGCGTGATGACATTCTGGCGGCGCACCGTGTGCCGCCGCAACTGATGGGCGCAATGCCGGAAGGCAACGGCTCCTTTGGTGATGTGGAGAAAGCCGCGCGGGTGTTCGCTATCAACGAACTGATGCCGGTGATGGAAGCGCTGAAGCATGTGAATGACTGGCTGGGGATGGAGGTGATCCGCTTTAACCCTTACGCCCTGTTGAAAGCCGAGTGATATCCTGCCCCTGCCGCCGCACTCACGCGGCGGTTTTTATTCAAAAACTTTCACACTACCCGCACGCAATTTCTTTTCAGATCAACGGCTAACGCCACCATTTCCCACCCACATAAAACCGCATCAGCGCCACGCCATCGGGCGCTCTCACCGGATGCCGCGCCGCGTCTCCCGAAGGGAAATACGCACGCAGCAGGGCGGAAAATGTGCCGGATTCGGCACATCAAAGGCGATCCCTGCCTCCCCCCAAAGCGGGGGCTGTTCCCCCGTCACCTGCGCGCTGCTCTCGCTTCATTTTTTGTGCAAGTGCAGAAACCGGCCCGGTGCGCGTGCGTACCGGGCGGAAAGGGGAAAAATAGCATCAAAAAAGTTGTGCAAAATTGTGCGGGTTTGTGCGGCGCATTTGGGGCAAAAAAAACCTGCCGAAGCAGGTTTCAGAGAAGGTTATAAATTTACAAAATCATCTGTTCAGGACGGCATCCATACAGTTCAGCAAGCTTCTGACGGGTTTTCTTTTGCGGTCGCGAATCTTTCGCTTCCCATTGCGAAACTGCTGATTGTGTTGTACCCAGCCGTTCAGCGACATCGTACTGAGACAGCCCACGATAAACACGCCACGCAGCGAGCAGGCTGATATCGTCACGAAACATGATTTCTACTACGTCGTTAGGCACGGTTTCGTTATCATGCTCATCAGCAAGATAAGGGATCTCTTCATAGCCTGCATCGCTATCAGACATCAACTTTTCATATTCGCCGATTGGCAGCACTACAAACTGAGGCTTGCCGTTCACGTCATTGATAAATTGTAGTTTTGACATAATTTCATCCGGGTGTCAGTGAGTCGCGGTGTATGTCATAAGGAAACTGGCGGGCTACCCCGCCTGATAGTCAGTAAGTTGTTGAGGTTCTGCGCTTGACCGCCTGCACCTCGCAAATAACAGGTTCACCCTTAATGATCTCGAAAATAACTCTGTAATCTCCCACGCGTAACCTAAATTTACCGGCCTCACCTTTCAACGCGGTAATATCGAGTTTGACAGCGGGAAAATTCTCCAACTCGGCGACTTTCTCACTAATGGTGCCCTGATATCTTCGGTCTATCGTTGAACGTTGTTTCAACGCTTTCCTTGTCCAGATTACCTTTACCATCTGTTTCCTCGGTTTTTAAAGAGCATATCCGCTTGGGATGAACTGATAATAAGATATTTATCTAATTAATGCAATAATTGTCTAATTAAAAATCTAATCATCTTATGCCTCGCCGTCTATTTTCATTATTTCGGCCATTATTGCTAACCGTTCAGCCGGGGGCATTGCCCGATACTTTGCTGCCCAACGCTCCGCCTTGCGTTTGATGCGTTGCCGATCGATATAGTCTTGCCCCGCAAACGACGCGCTATATGCCGCGCTCTCTGGATAATTCATCCATAGCTTTTCCGTCCTGACACCGCCACGCGTCATCACCTGAAACTCAATAGCGCGCCAGTCATACAACAGTTCATCATAAAGCGCGGAAGGGTAGCCTGAAACCATCACGCTGGCCGGGACACGTCGCAGCTTGGCGATTAATGCCCGGTGGTCATCGGCGGTGTATTCGTAGCGGTAACTGTTCCGACTGGTGCGGGTTTCGGGCAGATAGGGCGGATCTGCATAAATCAGTACTCGGCCCGCGCGAGAAAAGTCGAACATACTCAGATATTCCACCGCATCACGGCGCACCAGGTTGACGTTTGCTAACTTGTGCGTAAACGCGAAATTTTTCAATGCGTCTTCATCGATATCTATCCCGACGTTCCGCAATGCCGGCGGCTTTCTCAACATCACTGCGCCGCCGCCCAGGTGCGTTTCTATGTACGTATCATGCGGAGGCATCGCCGCGATAATTTTCTGATATGCGCCAGACGCGGCCTTACTCCCCAGATAGCCCATTATTTTGCCTCCGTATCTGGTTTGAGTATTCCGACACAAAGCCAAACGCACTTATCACAGATACATACATTCCCCAGCCCGACAACGAGTTTCTTAGCTTCAGCCCTCGGTACATTACAGAATGAGCACCGTAATTCACCGTCAACAGCGGTCATCCCTTCACATTTCAAAGCTTGGTAGCCATTCCTGACAGATTCAGCACACCCTACAAGCTCACCTGGTGTTAAATTTTCATTGATCATGATGGTCTGTAATCGCGATGAAACACCCATTAATTTCAGTTCTTTAATTGTGTATTTAGGCACTTCTTTACCTGCTGGCATTGCCATAACTCCCCCTTGTGGTACCACATAGATGTTTTTATCTGTACTGCAGCGCAGTCGTTTTGACTCTGGCCAGCACAGCCGGTTATGACTATGAAACATCACGTAACACGGCGATGCGTTGCAGCAATGCCGTTGCTTTATCCTGATATTCCGTTTCTTTTTGCTTTCTCGTCTGCGTGCGGTACAGGCAACCATCAGTACTGGCGACATAGGAATGATCGGCAAATGTGATCGCATTGCCTGCCGCAAGTCGCTGCAACTCACCGGTGTTGATATCCCAGCCGATTGAGCGGGCGAAATCGGCAATACTGGCTCGCCACTCGTCCGGCAGTTTGCCAACCACCTGTTTTTCAGCCGATGTGTTCCGTTGAGTAGTGGACGAGTGTTGATTATTCCGCCGATCCGGCGGTTGAGTTCGTAACCTGGACAGCAGCGCCCGGCGTTCCGGGTCTGTCATGCGCTCGAAGTCGGCGAAGGTTTGAGCGGATGTATCGCCAGGCTCTCCATCTGGCAGTTCACAACTACCATAGTCATCCCCGTCTATACCTGTTGGAATGGATGTTTTTTCATCGCCCGTAGAGTTATTGACAGAACTCCAAGCGTCGCCGGTTGGCGACGTAACGGCCAAACCACTCCCGGTGCCAATGCTGGTACCATCGTCAGCGGACTGCTTCTTTCGGATTTTCCACTTGATTAACCGGGTGCAGATACGGGATATCGCCCCCAGACGTGGAGAGAACACACCGAAGATTTTTTCCGGTGTCTCGCCGTAGGTGTTTTGTTCGTCAGCGTCTTCATAGGCAATGCGCACGGTGTAGCGTTCGCGTGGGATCAACACGCCGCCTTGCTTTTCGATGTACGTGGCAAAACAACCGGCGTCAGCCGATGCCAGCACGGCATCCATTGCCGGGTCAGCAAGCTGTGCGGCCCCGCGTTTAATCGTGCCGTTTTCTTTCTGGGCAGTGGTCAGTTGGTTTGCCAGGCGACGCAGTTCACGCCATACCGTTACCGGCGGCAGACCGAACGGCTGAAACTGTCGGATGTTATGTTGTGATGCCCAGGCCATCGCAAACTTTGCTGTTTCGCGTAATGGCTTGCCGGTTTCGTTATCCAGTTCGCCATCCAGCGCGTAACCGTCGATATTTTTACTGATGTACTTCGCCACGTAAGCCGTAGCACTTCCTTTTCTTGGATCGAGCTTTTTAGCCTTGAATCGTGCGCCGGTGTTGCGCCCCAGCTCCGCACGGTCTTCAGTAATAAAATATTCACGCAAGATATCAGTGATGGCCTTTCTGTCGGCAGGTGGCATAAACAGCAACACATGCCAGTGCGGGGTAGCATCGTGGTGCGGCTCGGCAACGCGAAAGCCATAAGGGCGCAAGCCGCGACGATTCAACGCAGACATGGCACGCGCCCAGGTGCGGCACAAATACCGCTGCCCTTGACGAGGAGAAGCATGATCCCATTTAGGGTTTTGATGACCGTTCTGGATGTTAGCGTGGTAACGCGACGGGCAGGTGATAGTAAGGAAAACACCTTCATCACCCCGCGCGATTGCCACCATTTCAACACCGGCCATGCGGGTCATCAGCTCATGACGACGGATAGCCGGATTACTGATACTGCCGTACACCATGTTTTCCAGTGATGTGATGTTGCCATCTTCATCAACCAGTTCATGAGTCTGGATGAAAACACGATTTTTGCGGCGTTGCTCTTGCCACTGGTTGAGGGCATCAAGGCTGACATACGGCATTCGTTTTTTGTGGATCACGCCGATGGCGCGAAACTGATTTTCCCGCCATTCACAACGCAGTCGCCACAGTTTCCGCCCCCACCATTCAGGTGAAGTGATGCGTAAAATGGCGGAATAGATGCGGTGCCGGGCTTGTTCATCGCCGATAACCAACCCCCAGCATGGTGGCGTTACACGCAATGCCAGCAGTTCGCGCCCCAGATGGCGATACAGCCACTGAATTTCATTGTCGGTCATGTTTTCCGGCGATGTGTGGCCGCACTCGGTTTCAAACATTTCGGCGATGGCGGCCGCAAGGGTATGCGCGGCATTGATCACCTCATGCCTGGTAAACCCGGCCAGATGCACCCAACGCGGCCCCCAATAGGCCGCCAGTTCCGATGCAAAGCCATTACGCACACCTTGCTGCATACGCACAGCATCCAGACGCAGCAGGGCTTTTTTCACGGTTCCCATGAAAAAGGCGCTGATGTGTCGCGGCTCGCGGTTCGCTCGTAGCCATTCGATTTTTTGGCGGTAAACGTCACGGATAAAAAACGGTTGTTCGTGCAAGCGGGCTTCCACGCCTTCCGGTGTTTTCATCCAGTCACTTAGCGTTTTCTGATGATCCCGGCGTACTATTTCCGCCAGACCGCGACGGATAAGCAACTGGGTGCCGTTCGGCTCCTGGTGCTCCAACTGTGCTACGGCCTGATTAAGATTCTGGTCATCACCTGGCACTGCCAAAGCGCGTTTAACCATCCGGCTCAGATAACGTGTGACGGTGGGATGCGGTTCAGCATCGGTAACGAATAGAGGAGATCGAAGATCAGCCACGCCCGACGGTGCGGAGATCGCCGGGCGTGGAGCGTTCCAAGGGTAGGCCCACTGTTCAGGCATTCAGAACGGCTCCGCGTTCAACGCGCCGGATGCCACCATTTCCTGATAGGTGGCATCACCCATAACTGGCCCACAGTCAGGGCAGTGCCCACCACCTTCATAGCCGCACCCGTCGCAAACTTTCGACAGGCTTCGGGCAGCAGGAACCGGCAGACGCTTAGCAATGATTTCCCCGGCCTGCTTGCTCTCCCCAGCCGCAACACCGACGCTACGCGGCGCGGTGAAACGGTAGATATCAAACCTGTGGTAAAGGCTGTGTGCGTGGTGAGTGTCGCTGTTGGACGCGATGACAGGTATCCCACGTTCGGACAGGCGCGATAACTCGCTGCACAAGTCATACTGATCATTGTGGGTAAAACCATCGGTGTGATAACTGGTGAAGCTGGCTGTTGGTGTTTGCGGGATGTATGGCGGATCGCAATACACCACATCGCCGGGGCGGATCAGTTGCAATGTTTCGCCAAACGCAGCACAGATGAATTTTGCACGGCGGGCTTTTTCGGCAAATGCATGAATCTCGGCCAATGGAAAATAAGGCGATGCATAATGCCCGTAAGGAACGTTAAACCCACCGGCGCGGTTATATCGACAAACGCCCCGGTAACCGTGCCGGTTCAGATAAAGGAACAGTGCCGCTGAGGTGGTGCGATTCTCTTTGCTGCGGTTAAATACCTGACGGAAGCGGTAATAGCTTTCTGCTGTATTCGCCGTGCGAAACAGACCTTCTGCAGTATCAATAAACTCCTTCAAATCCTCTTTGATGACCTGATACAGGTTAATCAGGTCAGGGTTGATGTCAGCAATCAGGTATTCCGGGTAATCGGTATTCATCATGACCGAGCACGACCCGGCGAACGGCTCAACCAGACGATCGCCAGCCGGTAAATGTTCGCGCAGGATATCCATCACGCGGGCCTTGCTGCCGACCCATTTCAGCGGTGTGGCAATAATGCTCATAAAGCACCCCGATAGTGTTTGTTTTTAAGTTCTGCATCGCCCTGGCAGTACACGCACAGACGCACACCCGGAACGGCCACGCGACGGGCTTCAGGGATAGGGGCGTCACAGCGTTCACAGATGAATGCAGAAACGGCACAGCCCGACTGTTGCCGGGCCTGTTGGATTTGTGTTTCACGGATGAACGCTTCGCGCTCCTGAGCTATGTCCATGGAGTCCATCAGTTCAACCCCTGAACAGAGTGCTCAAAACGTTCTGATTCCTGGCGCATCAGCTCCACCACTTCGGCGGCAGACAGGCTTTTTTGCTGGGCATGGATAGCCAGCGCGGCAAGACGTACAGAGAAGGACAAATGCTGGTCTTTGCGTTCCTCCAGTCTGGCTTTTTTCAGCAGCTCAGCCAGTGCGCCATCAGCGGCGACAGTCATGGGTGTTACTTCGTCATTTTTCATTGCGGTTTCCTTTTTTCAGGTAATAGAAAGCCCGGCGGGTTTACGCCTAAAATTGGGGTTTTTATTACAGTGGAAGAATTAAGTTTTTGGGGAATAAACTCACAACTGCGCGGAGCTTATTCATTGCTTTAATCAGCCTTTCTTTTTCGTCAGTTGTCAGTTCATTAAATTTCAGGTGATGCCGTTCCTTATCAATATCTGCTAATTCAAATATTGCCGACAGTACGCGCATATTCTTATGGTAATCGTCATCAATCTTGTCCCGCATATCATCAATAAAGCGGCACATTTCTTTCTCACTGTTTGTCTTGAAGTGTTTCCCTCGCAGCATGGCTATGTGGTTTAGCCCGTCTGTTCTTTCCGCGATACTCAGCGGAATGGCGCGAGCGGGTTCGGTATTAGCCATGACGCTACGCCGCAATACCCATGAGGCGGGAAAACCAACGGCGCTTTTGCTTAGGTGCTGGCATGTAGGGCTTTTGGCTCCAGGGTGCGAAATAGACCTGATTAACGGACGGCTTAACGCGTTGGCCGTTTGGCAGTTCCAGCCAGCCTTTACCCTGATTAGGTATTACTGGTGATGGTGACTGAGAAGTTAATAGACGAGCTATGGAAATCATATTATCGCCTCGCTGTGTAAAGGTTATCGATATAACCGGTGGCTAATGCCAGTGCATCAAATAAACCGTAAGACTGCCCAGCCTGACTAACACGATATCGGGTAATCGGGTTTAATGCTGTTCGGGGGCATTTAATAATTGAGAAGCCCCGATATACATTTGTGTGTTTGCTTAATTGTGTTATTGCGTATTGATGGCCTGATTTTTTATTCTCCATGTGGCTCCTTTATATTTCACTGCTGGCAATGGCATCGCGCAGCATGGCAACGAGATTCACCTCTACTTTCTCGTTTGCTTTTTCTTTTGGCCGGATAATGATTTTTCCGCTTTTTACCATGCCCCGGCAGGTTTCAAAGGGGATACCGGTTAATTCTGAGTATTTCCTGAGAGAAACATACGGCGTCGGGACATTGATATTGATGGTTAGTCCTTTACTCATATCGCCTATCCTTCAGCGCTAAACGACTCCAGCCCCCGGAGAAAAACCAGTCTCGCCATGCTGGAGAGGGAACGGCTTTCTTTTTCAGCCAACGCGGCCAGCCTGGCGCGTTCATCGTCGGAAAGCCTCATGGGAGTAGGGCTGCGTGATGCAATCCCTCGCGGTAAACGCGACCGCTGATCATGATTTTCTTGTGTCATAATGGTATGTTGTGATCCACTAAGTTCCTGTTCAACACAATCTAGTGAAGAAAACTTCCTATGTCAACATCGAAAGAGGAATTTTTATTCCTTATTGGAGAGCGTTTGCGCGAAGAGCGGGAAACGATTGGTAAAAGTCAAAGTGCGATTGCCGAAGAGCTAGGCACGACAACAAGGACTTGGGGCAAGTATGAGAGAGGGGAAACCGCTCCAGACGGAGTGACTCTAGCTCTTCTCAGTGCTCGGTATGGTATGGATGTTTCGTATATTCTTACCGGAAAGCGGACGCCTGATCTCGGTGACATATCTAACGATGAATTAGAACTGATAAAAATTTATCGTGTTGCGCCGTTGGCGGTTAAAGCCGCTGCACTGGCCGCATTAACGGCAGGCAGTTCCGCATCAGCAGGATCAATAAACATAACCGGTAGCGGCCAGCGTGTTGCTGGCAGGGACTATCACGAAAACAAAAAATAAGGGAACGCTCCAGGAATGAGTGTTGAATCTCATGGAAATGAAAACCGGGTAGCCGGGCGGGATTTTTACGAAAGCAGCATCACGGTCGATAAGATCAATATCGCCATTCCGGCGGCCAATGAAGAAAAACGCCCACTGGTTCCCGCGCAGCGTAAGCAGTTAAACCAACTGGTAAAAGAAATTGCTGACGGCGGCTATGAAGAGGGGTTTTCAGTGTGGCAGCGCGTTCACGCTGAAATTGGCGTCAAAAGCATTGAGGATATGACGGTCAACCAGTATCAAACGGCGGTCAGTTATCTTCAGGCGTTGCGCGACAGATATCGGGAAAAAGATGCCAGTAATGCGCTGGTGCATCTGCTGTTGAAGAACACTCAGCAGGTAGAACAGCGGCAGCAATTAATTCATTACTGCCATATTCATTTCGGTACTGGACGATTAACTGAACTGACCCGATCGCAGCTTCAGCAGGCGCTTTCATGGTTGGATGATCGTCAGTGTTCGGCCGTTCCCGGTCAAACCACGCCTAATACTCGCCAGAGCTGGCAAGATGTACTTAAAGCAGAACCATTGATTTTCAGTGCAGTGTTTACTGCTGGAATAATTATGGGCGCTATTTTTTTTCGTTAGACGTATCGATAAGTAACATAAAAAATATCTCAACTCTAAAGATAGATAAATCAAATAGCTATTTATAGAAGGGCTTTTTATGACATTTGAAGAATGGATTTCAAAAAACGAGAAAGAAATATTCTTTACTTATATTAATGCTAATAATGAGGTGTCTAATAATTACGTTGCCGATGCAGTATATAAAGATAATTATCTTCAAGGGTATTGCATCAACAAGAAAGGTTTTAGAACCTTCAAACTTGAAAGAGTACTGGATGTTTACTCTTCAAATGAAGAAATGATTTCTGCCGCTAGTCCTTTAACTATCGCAGATCTCAAGATTGAAGATCGACGTGAGAAAAATACTCCTCGTGGTTTGGAGATTTGTTTTACAGGTTTTTCTAAAGAGATTAAAGATGATCTAGAGTCACTCGCAGAAAAGAAAGGACTGTCAGTCAGAAAAGGGATTACAGCCAAATTATATTTCCTGTGTTGTGGCCCTAATGCTGGATGGAAGAAAATAAAACAGGCAAATGAGAAAAACTGCTTTATTCTGTCCAAAGATCAATTCTTGTTATTTATTGACACAGGCGAGATTCCAATAGAATCGACAGAGGCTTATGAATCTGACGAAAAAGATATAAATGAAAAAATAGAAAATTTGCACAATGAAGTAACTTCAACATTTCGAACTATCAGAGAACCGCGCAGGAGCACAGCCCTTATTGCTCGTTTTGTTGATGGTTATGCCTCTGGTTGGCGCTTTGCAATAAGAGAATCCCACCGTGATGCACTAGATATAAAATTAACTAAATTTGTTTTTAATAAGCATCAATATGAGGATTGGACGCAAGGTAGTTCTTTTTCTTTCGGTAGAGGTGATGTCTTTTATAGTGATAAACTGGGTTATAGTGAGTGGAGTGAATTTTTAAAAATACCAGATGCTGTTGTACTACAAGTCAAATATGAGTGTTTTTCTGGTTATGATCCGGTTGCAACTATTGATGGTTTCTTTTCAGGTGTTTTTATTCCATATCACCAACTAACGCCTAAAAAGTTAACCAACCTGCCAATCATGATAGAAAGTCAGAGTTATGATCCGGGCAAAATAACACTGGATATATTCAAACCTAGTATTGATAGAAGTAAAATTGACCTGTTTGATACGATAAAAATAACTCAGGACGAACTTATCTCATTACTTCAGTCAGGCTACTACTGGAAGAAGGATGAAGGAAAAAAACCAGTGCGTGTAAATTTATTTGGTGGTAACTAGAAACATTTGCCAATATTGTTCTGAGTAAGTAATTTCCCGGTTGGGAATGTAGTTATAAGTTGACTTTGAAATTATAATTAATACCAAAGGAAAACCTCATGGCAGATGAAAAACTAGATGTTTTTAACTATAAAAGGAATAAAGATAAATTAATTATTAACCTTATCAATATCATTGAGGGCATAAACTGTGATGGTCATATAGATGAGAAAGAAGTTTTGTTTCTTGATACATGGATAAAAGATGCTGATTTAATCAGCAAAAACTATTGTGTGCGGATGATTTCAAATAGACTTTCCGATATATTGTCTGATGGCGTTATTGAGCCGTATGAATTGAATTATTTGAAAGCTGATTTGATCAAGGTGCAAAAAGAGCTGTCTGATTTACCTGAGCTTGATTTGTACTCTGATGAAGCGGACAAGCATTTATTGGAAGGCCTATGTAAAGGAATGATGGCGAATCATGAGCTTAATGATTCAGAAATAAGATACTTAAATTGGTGGCTATCATCTAATGCTTCGCTCAAAGTTAATTACCCTGGAAAAGAGTTATACGCATTGGTTAACCGGATTCTTGCCGATGGGATCATTACATCAGAAGAACGTGATGAATTGAAAAAAGCGTTAATCGCTTTTACCGGAAGTGATGTCGATTCCGGTGTAGTGGATGGGCTGGCAACTCGCTTACCAGTGGATGATATAGAGAGCTTAGTTCTTTCCAATGCAACAGTTTGTCTGACAGGTGAATTCCTTTATGGAAAAAGATCAGTGTGTAAAAAACTGATTGAAGATGCAGGCGGGAAGGTGATTGATAATATAACATCAAAGCTTGATTTTCTTATTATTGGTACATTGAGTTGTAAACATTGGAGATATCAGGCTCACGGTCGGAAAATCGAAAAAGCAATAGACTACCGGGATAATCGTGGCATTCCACTGAAAATAATCAGTGAAGAACAGTGGCAGAGCTTTACTGGATAATATTACATGGCTGTAAACAAACTTCCGTCCGGCAAATGGCTTTGCCAATGCTTCCCCTATGGGCGCGATGGTCAGCGCGTTCGTAAACAGTTTGCTACCAGAGGTGAGGCACTCTCGTATGAGCGCCGCCTGATGGCGGATAAAAAAGGGATATCAACCGAAACCAACAGCACAACGCTGCAAGACCTGATCCAGCGATGGTACGACATGCATGGCCAGACGCTGGAGTCAGGTGAAGACCGCTACGCTAAACTGATGGCAATCTGTGTTCGGCTGGGTAATCCCTTTGCGGTAGACGTTGATAAAAATATGTTCGCTGTTTACCGCGAACGCCGGTTAAAAGGTGAATGGAACCCAAAAGGGAAGACGGCCATCAAAGAGGCCACAGTTAACCGCGAATATTCCTACCTGCGGGCGGTGTTCTCTGAGCTGAAGCGCATGGGGGAGTGGGAAAAAGAAAACCCGCTGGATGGCATACGCCAGTTTAAGGAAGGCGATCAGGAACTGGCTTTTCTCTACCCGGATGAAATTAAGCGCCTGCTTGCTGCCTGCGATGAATCAGAGAATAAAGATCTCGGTATCATCGTTCGCTTGTGCCTGGCGACGGGGGCGCGTTGGGGCGAGGCCCAAACCCTGAAACAATCGCAAATCCTTCCCGGCAGGATTACATTCGTCAAAACCAAAGGAAAGAAAAACCGAACCATTCCTATTTCTGAAAGAATGCACGCCTTGTTGCCCAAGCGGCGCGGCCAACTCTTCAAACCAGCGTATGAGGCATTTAAGCACGCCTTAAAGAAAGCGCACATTGAATTACCTGAGGGGCAGTTGACCCACGTTCTCAGGCACAGCTTTGCCAGCCACTTCATGATGCGCGGCGGCAATATTCTGGTGTTGCAGCAGATATTGGGCCATAGCTCTATCACTATGACCATGCGGTATGCGCATTTCGCGCCGGATCATCTGGATGCGGCGGTAACTCTCAACCCGTTTGATTCTTTAACCACAGATGAATAATCATGGGGCGCTGCCACGTTAAATCGATGGCAGCATATTACCGCATTAGCTCGCATTAACCTGAATTGCATACCGCTAACGTATTGAATTAACGTAACTCTATGATATAAAAAGCAGGCATTAACTTTTTAAAATCCCTCGGCGTTCGCGCTGTGCGGGTTCAAGTCCCGCTCTGGGCACCATGCGATAAGCGCTTGTGATATAAAGAAATAATTAAAATAACATGACCGCCACGAGGCGGTTTTTTTGTGTCTGGGCCATTCTTTAATAATGTTTTTTTCTGTATGAAATTTTTATAGTCAACGTTTATTTGTCATTTTGCATTATTACTGTGAAGCCAGTAAGGCGTTTCTACTGGTTCAGAAGATTGAGTGACGTCAGGGAAATCACGGTGTGTGATTGTATGAATATGGCAACGATCACTTCCATGAGTCCCTGAATAATAATGCCCACTGATGATGGAAATCCTGAAATCAAAAAATGTATTGAACTAAAGTAACGTGAGCGTGCTCCTCCTGCTTGATATTTTTGTCCAAAAACTGCTTGTCTTTATTCAGTAAGCTGGTCGAACAGATATCGTTTTACTCAGGAATATCAGTCCATCTGCTCTCTCCAGGGATACTCCTTTTTTCGGTTGGAAGTGCAGGGGATGTGGCCTGTATACCTGCTACGGTGGTATTGCTTTTGGTCTGACAGGCAATAATAGTATCCACCTGGTCTGCGCATGTCGCCAACGCAGCTTCTGTTTCATCCAAAAGATTATTTAGTTCACCGTTGGTTTGTGGGTTGGCTACTGGAAATCTGCACGGAGTCAGTCTGGGACAGCCATTCACGGTAAGCACGGCCACTTGTGAGGGCGGGGCGCTGGCGCAACCGGATAATATCAGCAGGAAGGGCAGTGCTAGCCCAGCGGTTAAGTTCTTCGTTTTCATGTTGTAATCTCATTATCACTTTCTGCCGTTCAGAGAGCGCTGCTTGAGTATCTGCAGCCATGTTGCGTAATCGTGCCTGTTCAATGTTGTTACGTTCAGCTTGCTCAGACAGCGTTTTTAACTGACCAGACTTTTCATCCAGCTCGGTTTGCTGCAGTGACAACGTTTGTGCCTGTTGCTCAGTTAACTGGAGAGTGGTGTGCAGCCGCCAGGACTGCACACCCACGCCGGCGCTAAGCAGCATCATGATGACCGCGATGATCATGCTGCTTTTCATGCCACCTCCCCACCGGCTTGTTGGTATATCGTGAGCAGGTGTTCGATGTCATGCTCGTGTTGGCCATAGCC